>CACZSM010000238.1 GCA_902783815.1 uncultured Ruminococcus sp. | reverse complement strand
GATAATGGCGTTATAATAAGAATAGAAGCGTCATCCATAAGGATCTGTGCAAGACCGTCAAAGGGAGTAATAGTAATGAAGCCGACAGACGGAAGTAAGGTCGCAACTCTTGCAAGAGCGCCGCATGATGATAATAATGAAGAAGATGAAGATGTCACTGTAGTATCTGATTCTGAGGAAGAAGAAACGGAATAATATCCGCAGGAAAAAACAAACAGATCGGGAATGAGCATTCATATGATGCGCCATTCCCGATTTTTTAAAAGGACTGATTAAATTATGAATAATGATGATATAGATTGTTTGACCTATGATGGGGATAAGAAAATATACATATTTGATGAAAAGGTAGTTATAAATGATGAACTGGATGAAAATGAGGAGGAGGAAATAATAGATGAGGAGGAAGAAAAAAAGATAGAATATGAAAAACTGACTGAGGATATAGATGAAATAATGAAGAAAAATACTTCCGAAGAACTGAGAACGGATTATCACAAATGGATGGATCAATTATTTGATACATTGGATGCAAGAAAAGAGATTAGTCAGGATGAAGAAGAAATGGATTATGAAAACGGCGTATTAATACAGCCTTACTTTTTAAGCTATGATGAATATGATGAATAGATCAGGCACTTTTTCCGTTTTCACTTATTTCATTACGCAGACGGCGTATGATCTTTTTTTCCAGCCGTGAAATGTACGACTGCGATATGCCCAGCTTATCAGCTACTTCTTTTTGTGTATGAGGTTTATTGCCGTTAAGTCCGAATCTCAGTTCCATTATTGAAAGCTCCCTTTCGCTTAGTCTGCTTACCGCGCACATAAGCTGATTTTCCTCTGATTCCTTTTCAAGACGCAGATTTACAAGGTCACTTTCACTTCCTAAAATATCAGCTATAAGCAGTTCATTGCCGTCATAATCAACATTAAGCGGTTCATCTATTGATACTTCATTTTTTAGCTGTGAGCTTTTTCTCAGATACATAAGTATTTCATTTTCAATACATCTTGAAGCGTATGTTGCCAGTTTTATATTTTTCTCAGGACGAAATGTATTTACAGCCTTTATAAGACCTATGGTTCCAATGGATATAAGATCCTCTACATTAAGTCCGGGGGATTCAAATTTCTTTGCAATATATACTACAAGTCTTAAATTGTGTGTGATAAGCATTTCTTTTGCGGAATCGTCACCGCAGCGGAGTTTTTCAATTATACTGTTTTCCTCATCTGATTTAAGCGGCGGAGGAAGAGTTTCAGGACCATTTATATAGTAGATCCCCTCTCTGCCTCCCATTACTATCATTCTTAGTGCGGACAGACCCTTTGCGGCAAATTCAGAAATATCTTTGATATTGCTCATGATGATCTCCTTTCATGGTATCAGTATATCAGGCACAAGAGCTTTTATTCCTCCCGACAGCATTTTATCATCACATAAGGCAATGTATGCTTCTGCTGTTACCTCCTTTTTTCCTGAGATTATGTGTATGCTGCGGCAGCGGAAGGATCTGAGCAGACCGCTTCCTCCTACAGATGAATAGGGTATAAGTCTGAATCCGTTTTTTATGTCATTTTCAGTATCGGAGCCGTCGCTTTCTCCTATAACAGACCTGCTGACGACTATTACAGGCAGATCGGAAAAGGGTTCTTTCAGCATATTCCCGGTATCAGTTTTTCCGTTTATATCTATTTCCTTTCCGCACAGGCTGAATTTCAGTCTGCACAGTACATTTTCAGCTTCTCTTTTACCTGTGATACGCATTATAGTTCTTATGATAACATAGCATATTACTGTAGTAATGACTAAAAATACGGGTGAAACAGCAATATAAACACTGCTGTTTCGTATGACAAGAGATGACGGCGAAAATAGCAGCCATACGGCTATCATTGCGCCACAGTAACCAAAGCTGATAAGAAAAAATGCTCCGGAGGTTTTAATGTACATTCGCTTCTGCATCGGAGCGAATGATGCTCCGACAACTAAAAATGCAGATAAAAGGCTGATACACATAGATATCCCGGATGGGAGAGGGGGAAGGAGTATCACAAAAGAGCATATTCCTCCTACGGCAGCTCCGGTGATAAGTCTGATCTGCCGGCAGGGGATAAAGAGAAATTTACTGACAGTCAGAAGAATGATATAGTCTATGACAAAATTTACGCAGAAAAGAATATCAAGATAAATTGTATGTGTCATGGTAACACCTCCTGACTGTGCGGATATTTGATTTATTATAGCAGACATCAGCGTGTATTTTTTGTCTTTTACTGTACAGCCGAAAAAACAAATGCAGCCCGGTTTCCCGGACTGCTTTTATTTTTTATTCATCTGCATTTATTTAACAGACCAGAGGCAGCTCTGCACATTACCTTATCCATCAGCATATAAACTATACCGTCCTCATCATTTGAAAGAGTGATATAGTCGGCAGCCTCTCTTACAGGTTCCTTTGCGTTAGCCATTGCAACTCCAAGTCCAGCATATTTTATCATTGATATATCATTGAAGCCATCTCCGCAGGCTATACATTCCTCTGTTTTTATTCCGATAGTTCTCAGGAGTCTGTCTATGGACAATGCCTTATCAATGCCAAGCGGTACTATTTCAAGGAAGAATGATTCAGATTTAAAAATACTGAGGACACCCTTATATTTTTCTGCAAGTATTTTTTCAAGCTCAGCGATAACAGAGGGTTCGCCGCTTAAAAGGAGTTTATTGATATCGAAATCAACATATCCGGGGAAGTCGTCAACGAATTTAATACCCATACCGTTTATTTTTGCTTCAAGCTCGGTATAGGAATTTATCTGGCTGCCGACAACGATATCAGATCCCTCATAGGTATTTATACCGACCGGGTAATTCTTTATGATATCGTATATTTCTGGTACGACCTGTAAAGGCAGTTTTTCCTGAAAAACAATTTCTCCTGTTTTACAGTCGATAACGCAGCCGCCGTTATATGCGAGAATATATCCGCCGAATTCATCAAGCTGCAGAGTTTTTGCATGGGGAACTATACCCATAACCGGACGACCAGATGCAAGTATAAGTTTTCCGCCGTATTTCTGGAATTGTATCAAGTTATTTTTTGTTGCCGGGGTAATGATTTTTTGCGAATTAGTCAGAGTACCGTCGATATCAAGAGCGATGATCTTATAATCTGTTTTCATAAAAAAATCTCCTCGTTTATTTATTCCTTTATTCCTACGGCATCATTGTAGCACACTGTTAAAAATTTGTCAACCATATTATATAGTGCAGAATGGTGATCTGTTTATAGCACAAAGAATTCCTCTTACGGATGCCTTGAATATACCGTGAGAAATGCCTACTCCAAATATAT
>CACZSM010000237.1 GCA_902783815.1 uncultured Ruminococcus sp. | reverse complement strand
GCTTGTCAGCCTGCGACATCAAATAACAGTTCTGAGCCTTCGGAGGAGAGTCAGATCTCATTAAATGAAAGTTCTGCTGAAGGATCAAAAAAAGCTGATGAGGAAGGTTCCGGAGAGGATAATTCATCTGAGCCGGAGGATGAATCCTCTGTGGAGGATTCATCGGAAGAGGAATCATCAGAAACTCCTGAGCCAAGCAAAATGGGTGAGGCTGAATATACAGTATCAAACGGAATAGTAGTTGTAAAGGATAACGGGCACTACAGAGCCGTAAGTCTGCTTGGCGGAGGTACGGGAAATGCCTATGTTTCGGCATTAAATTCGTTTAATGAAGATCTTGGGGATTCAGTAAAGATATACTCTGCGACAGCTCCGCTGCCAAGTGAGTATTATATCCCATCAAACTATGACGGATATGTTCTTAACCAGAAGGAATGTTTTGATGATGTAGCAAGCCGTCTGAACAAGGACATCGTATATGTAGATGTTGATACTGCACTGAGTTTCCATACATCAGAGGATATATATCTTCGTACAGATCACCACTGGGCACCGCTTGGGGCATACTATGCTGCTGAAGCGATAGCAAAGGCAGCCGGAGTTCCGTTTAAGGATATATCAACATATACTGCAAATGATATAGACGGATATGTAGGGACAATGTATGCTTTCACAGGTGACGACAATATAGCGAATGATCCTGAGCTTTTCCGTTACTATGTGCCGGATAATTATGATGAGTGTGAAACGGAGTATTTTTCGACATCATTGGAATCCTGGGGAAGCGGAGGATTTTTCAATAAAGTCGGAGATCCGCAGAGCAATGCTTATCTGACATTCATGGGTGGAGATGAGCAGATCGTCAAGGTAAAGACGAATGTTAAAAACGGCAGAAAGCTGATGATAATTAATGACAGCTACGGCAATGCGATGCCAGGGTATTTTTTTGGATCCTTTGAGGAGATATATGTAGTGGATATGCGCTATTGTGATGTAAATGTAATTGACCTTATCAAAGAAAACGGCATAACAGATCTTGCGTTTGTGATGGTAGCATATTCCTTGTTCGGAGATAATGCTGATAATCTTGATGTTATCCGCACACAATAATAGTATAAACAACCTCTGAAACTTGTTTTCAGAGGTTGTGGTATGCCATAAGGAAGAAAGAGAGTGAGTTTTATTGAAGGAATTAGAGTATCCGTTTGACAGCGAATATATTATTAAGAAAAGGAAATCGCTTAAAAAAGCCTTGTTAGCAGAAAATACTCCCCGGTTAAAAAAGCGGGTAGCAGTATTTGGAGGTTCAACGACAAATGATATTGTAGTATATCTTGATTTGTTTTTGCTGAACTATGGGATCGAGGCTGAGTTTTATCAGTCTGAATATGGTCAGTATTGGCAGGATGCGATGTTTCCGTCTCAGGAACTGATCGATTTTTCTCCTGATATAGTTTTTATCCACACAACTAATCGTAATATTCTGAACTATCCCACGACCTCGGATACAAAGGAATCAGTTGATCTTCTCCTTGATGCTGAATATGGAAAATTTGAGCAGATGTGGCGAAAAATAAGTGAAACATATCACTGTCCGATAATTCAGAATAATTTTGAAATGCCTTTTTACAGACTTATGGGAAATAAGGATTGTTCGGATTACAGAGGACGGTCTAATTTCCTTACGAGAATGAACCAGAAGTTCTATGATTATGCTGAAACAGCGGAAGGATTTTATATCAATGATATTAATTTTATATCCGCTTCATATGGTCTTAAGGCATGGAGTGATCCAACCTACTGGAATATGTATAAATACGCTATGTGCGTAGAGGCTATTCCGGAGTTTTCGTTTAATCTTGCAAATATTATAAAATCTGTTTTCGGAAAGAATAAGAAAGCTCTTGCGCTTGATCTTGATAATACGCTTTGGGGCGGTGTTATCGGTGATGATGGTGTAGATGGTGTACAGATAGGACAGGAAACAGGTGTTGCACAGTCTTATTATGAATTCCAGAGTTATGTAAAATCACTTAAATCACTTGGTGTAATACTGACTGTATGCTCAAAGAATGACCATGAAAATGCGATAGCTGGTCTGAATCATCCGGAGGGAGCATTAAAGCCTGATGATTTTATAATAATAAAAGCAAATTGGGAGAATAAGGACAGAAATATTTTAGAAACGGCAAATGAGCTTAATATTCTTCCTGATGCGATAGTATTTGCAGATGATAATCCGGCTGAGCGTGAGATAGTAAGGGCACAGATACCTGGAGTAAGCGTACCTGCAATGGATGGTGTAGAAAATTACATTATGAATATTGATAGGAACGGATATTTTGAGGTAACGAATTTCAGCACAGATGACCTGAAAAGAAATGAGATGTATAAAGCTAATGCGGAGAGAGCAGCGCAGCAGGCATCGTTTGCTGAATATGGCGAATATCTCAGAAGTCTTGAAATGACAGCGGTTATAGATGATTTTATACCTGTATATTTACAAAGGATCACACAGCTTACGAATAAGAGCAATCAGTTCAATGTCACGACTAAAAGATATACTCCTACAGAAATGGAGGAGGGTTTTGAAAGCAGTGAATATATAAGACTTTATGGCAAGCTTATTGATAAGTTTGGTGATAATGGAGTAGTTTCTGTTGTTATCGGACATAAGGACAAAGACATCCTGAATATGGATCTGTGGATAATGAGCTGTCGTGTCCTGAAAAGGGATATGGAGTTTGCGATGCTTGACAGGCTTGTTGATCGATGCAGAGCCGCCGGAATAAAAACCATAAGGGGATATTATTATCCTACTGCAAAAAATAAAATGGTAAAAGAGCTTTACGGAACATTTGGTTTTGAGAGGATAAGTCTGGATGATGACGGTAATTCCGTATGGGAGCTTAATGTAGAGGGCTATGAAAACAAGAACAGATATATTGATGTGAAGGATAATACTTCGATAGTCAATGCTGAATAAAAAGAAAAAAGGATGATGATTAAGTGCTGAGACTTGAAAACATATCCTGGAGCACACCAGGCGGAGTAGGTGTGCTAAAGGGTCTTGATCTTGAGGTTCCGGAGGGAAAATTAGTAGTAATAACTGGACCTAACGGCGGAGGAAAAACAACACTGGCAAAAATAATTGCCGGAATATATAAACAGGACAGTGGCAGGATAATTCTTGATGGAAATGATATTTCCGATCTTGATATTACTGAAAGAGCGAAACTTGGCATCAGCTTTGCATTCCAGCAGCCTGTAAGATTCAAGGGAATAACTGTACGCAAGCTGATAGAGCTTGCATCGGGTATTAAAATGAATGATGGGGAGCTTTGCGATATTCTTAGTAAGGTAGGACTATGTGCAAGAGAATATATTAACCGTGAGGTCGATTCTACACTTTCCGGCGGAGAGATAAAAAGGATCGAGATAGCAACAGTGCTTGCAAGACATACCCAGGTATCTGTTTTTGATGAGCCAGAGGCAGGTATTGACTTGTGGAGCTTTGCAAATCTAATAAATGTGTTCAAGGATATGAGAGAAAACCTCAAGGGAACGCTGATAATTATTTCCCACCAGGAGAGAATACTTGAAATAGCTGATGAAATAGCTGTAGTTGCGGACGGCAGGATAAAAGCTAAAGGACCATCTGCTGAGATGATGCAGACTCTCATGAACAGCAAAGAGATATCGAATGTATGTTCAAAACAGGAGGTACTTCTATAATGGAGAAAATAACAATGGATATGCTCCGTGAGATCTCCGATTGGGACGGTGAATTCAAGGGTGCATATAATATAAGGGAGAACGGTGGATGTGCCGGAAGAGTATCCAGTAAAAATATAAGGATCGAATCCAAGAAAGATCAGCCGGGACTGGAAATATTTATTGCAGCAAATACAAAGGGAGAAACGGTTTCTATTCCGGCGTGTGTCACAAAGGGCGGAGTAGATGATCTTGTTTACAATGATTTTTATGTAGGAGAAAACGCTGATGTAACGATAGTTGCCGGCTGCGGCATACACACAGAAACAGGGGAGCCTGCAAGACATAATGGAATACATCGTTTTTTTCTTGGCAAGAATTCGAGAGTAAAGTATCTTGAGAAGCATATAGGAAAGGGACACGGAACAGGACTTCGTTCAATAGACCCCGTAACAGAGGCAGAGCTTGAAGAAGGGTCTGTTCTTGAAATGGACACTGCACAGATAGGCGGAGTTGACAGGACATTAAGAAAGACAGCTGCGAAAGTAGGAGCAGGAGCAAAGCTGCTTATCAGGGAGAGGATACTTACAGAAAAGGAGCAAACAGCCAAGACAGATTTTGTTGTTGAGCTTAACGGCAAGGATTCAGGAGTTGATCTCATATCCAGATCTGTTGCGAGAGATAGTTCACATCAGGACTATCATTCTGTAATAATAGGAAATGCGCCATGCACAGGACATTCTGAATGTGATGCTATTATTTCAGAGAATGGAAAGGTCGATGCTGCGCCGGAGCTTCATGCGAGAGATAATGATGCGGCACTTATTCATGAGGCAGCGATCGGAAAGATCGCCGGAGAACAAATACTGAAACTCCGTACACTTGGTATGACGGAGGAAGAAGCGGAAGCAACTATAATTGATGGCTTCCTGAGCTGAAAAAATGAAATATAAAAGTGGGCTGACCTGGAATTGTCCGGGACAGCCCAAAATTTTTTATTTAAGCGCAGCAATTGCAGCTTTTATCATTTCTATTTTTTCAGCGAATTTTGCAGCATTTGCACGAACCTCTGCAACAACCTTTTCCGGAGCCTTTGACATAAAGCCCTGGTTATTGAGTTTTTTCTCATTGAATTCGAGATCCTTCAAAGCAGCCTTCAATTCCTTTTCAAGTCTTTGAAGCTCAGCCTCTTTATCAACAAGCTCATCCATAGGGATATAGATTTTTGCATCTGCTGTAACGACAGTCACAGCGCCGTCGATATCGTAGCTTTCTGCGACCTGTACCTCAGAAGCGCTTGCAAGTTTAGAGAAAAACGCAGAACCGTTGATAAATACATCCTTATCCTTTGCAGCAATAAAAATCTTAGCTTTTCTTGAAGGAGGAACATTCATTTCTGCGCGGCGGTTACGGACAGCCTTTATAGCATCCATAATCATTTCCATTTGTTTTGCAGCCTCCGGGAAGCTGTATTCATCACAGTATTCCGGATATTTCTGTATCATAATAGTTTCGCCATCATGAGGCATTGACTGCCAGATCTCCTCGGTTATGAAAGGCATAAACGGATGGAGCAGTTTAAGAGTCTTATCCATTACCCATACAAGAACCTGTCTTACATTCTGTGCAGACTGACCTTCACTCTGAAGTCTTGCTTTTGCAAGTTCGATATACCAGTCACAAAGGCAATCCCAGATAAAGTCATATATTTTCTGTACGGCGACACCAAGCTCAAATTTTTCAAGACTATCGGTAATTTCCTTAGCAACGGTATTAAGTGTAGATATGATCCATTTATCTTCAATTGCAAGATCTTCCGGAAGCTCGTTTTTAACATCAAAGTCATCAATATTCATATGAATGAATCTTGCGGCGTTCCAGAGTTTATTAGCGAAGTTTCTGCAGGCTTCGACCTTACCTGGAATGAATCTCATATCATTTCCCGGACTGTTGCCCATTACAAGGAAGAATCTGAGAGCGTCAGCGCCCATATCCTTTATAACTTCGAGGGGATCGATACCATTTCCGAGTGATTTAGACATTTTTATACCGCCTGCATCACGGACGATACCATGAATGAATACCGTATCAAACGGCTGCATACCGGTTTGTTCTACAGCGGAGAATATCATTCTTGCGACCCAGAAGAAAATAATATCATAACCAGTAACGAGGGTATCAGTCGGGTAGAAGTATTCAAGCTCAGGAGTTTTTTCAGGCCATCCAAGAGTCGAGAAAGGCCACAGCGCAGAACTGAACCAGGTATCAAGTGTATCAGGATCCTGAGTAAGATTTTTGCCTTTGCACTTAATACAGCAGCAAGGAGCTTCCTTAGCGACAATAGTTTCGCCGCAGTCATCGCAGTACCATACAGGTATCCTATGACCCCACCAAAGCTGACGGCTGATACACCAGTCGCGGATATTTTCCATCCAGTTGTAGTAAATCTTATCAAATCTTTCCGGAACGAACTTAGTTTTTCCACTCTTTACACATTCAATTGCAGGTTCAGCCAAAGGCTTCATTTTAACGAACCACTGTTTAGAAACTCTCGGTTCAACAATAGTTTTGCAGCGGTAGCATGAGCCGACATTATGCTTGATTGGTTCTATTTTGATAAGATAACCGCCGTCTTCAAGATCCTTTACGATAGCTTTTCTTGCATCATATCTGTCCAGACCAGCATACTTGCCGCCATTTTCATTAATGGTACCGTTTTCCTCCATGACATTGATAACAGGGAGGTTATGACGCAGACCAACTTCAAAGTCGTTAGGGTCATGTGCAGGAGTAATTTTTACAACGCCCGTACCGAAGTCCATTTCAACATAAGTATCGGCTATTATAGGTATTTCCTTATTAACGAGCGGCAGAATAACAGTTTTACCGATAAGGTGTTTATATCTTTCATCATCAGGATGAACAGCGACAGCAGTATCACCAAGCATAGTTTCCGGTCTTGTTGTAGCAAGTTCGATATATCCGCTGCCGTCCGAAAGAGGGTAGCGAAGGTGCCAGAATGATCCTTCATGCTCATCGAAAACCACTTCTGCATCAGAGATAGATGTACAGCAGGTAGGACACCAGTTAATAATTCTTTCGCCTCTATAGATAAGACCCTTATCATAGAGTCTTACAAATACATCCTTTACAGCCTTAGAGCAGCCCTCATCGAGAGTAAATCTCTGACGCTCCCAGTCGCAAGAGCTTCCAAGTTTTTTAAGCTGTTCCACGATAGTATTACCGTATTCTCTTTTCCATTCCCAAGCTCTTTCGAGGAACTTTTCTCTTCCGATATCCTCTTTTTCGATACCTTCCTTACGCATATTTTCAACGATTTTTGCTTCAGTAGCGATAGAGGCGTGATCTGTACCCGGAAGCCACAGAGCGCTGTAGCCCTGCATTCTTTTAAAGCGGATAAGAATATCCTGCAAGGTTTCATCAAGAGCGTGACCCATATGCAGTTTGCCGGTTATATTTGGTGGAGGCATCATAATGCAGTAAGGTTTTTTGTTTTCATCGACCTCTGCGTGGAAGTAGCCTCCATCCTCCCAGAATTTATAGATTTTTTCCTCAAACTCACCCGGGCTGTAAGCCTTTGCAAGTTCCTTTGCCATAACCAATCCTCCAAAACATTTTATTCCGAATCATTATTTACATAATAACAATACAAAAAATATTATCCCACTATTTAACTGATTTGTCAATCAGATTTTTCAAATTTCCGTAATTTTCGTAATTAAGGAATCACTGAATAAATCACGCCTAACGGCTCAGTACCTGTCTTGCTTGCATCTTTTCCGTCATCTTGCACCAAATTCGCTTG
>CACZSM010000236.1 GCA_902783815.1 uncultured Ruminococcus sp. | reverse complement strand
CTGTATAACGATGTTCCATTGTTTGAACCATTCCTGACAAAGAATCCGATCCCGGCAAAGGATCGTAAAAGGCTTGTGCTGACAATAGCAGGAAGCGGTAATATCGGTACGGAAGCATTCCTTACAGCTACCTGGTGTACACAAATGTCAGGAATAGATCTTGTAATAAATATTATATCCTCAGAGCCTGAGGAGGAATTCTACAGCCATATCGACAGAATTAATCCGGATATACTTAAGACTGGTAAAGAAGGCAATGAGCTGCTTAGATTCCGTGAGGGTGCATCGGATTATACTGCACCGTATTTCACACTGAGTTATTTCAAGGAGGATCTCAATGAAAAAAGTGCTGATCAGATACTCAGTATGAAAAATGAACAGGGAATAAGCCTTGCAGAAACCGATTACTTTATAATAGCCCTTGGTGAAGATGACAGGAACATTGAATATGCCGATAAGCTGAGGATATCGATTGAAAGAAAAATGCTGTCCGATCGCAGCGGTAAAAAAACGGATCCGTATAAGAAAAAGGTTATTGCTTATGCAGTATATGAAAGCAGTATTGCAAGATCACTGAATTTGATGAGCAATGAATCAGACAGCAGAGCTTCTGAAAGGATAAATCCATGTATGTATGCTTTCGGAGATATGGAAAGCCTTTACAGTAAGAAAAATGTATTTATGAGTATGTTCGTTGACAGTTCCGAGGAGATCGAGAAAATATATCAGCTCAGACAGAGTGGAAGTAAGGATGATGGTTCATCGCTTTATGATAAAAATATTTTTGGAGAGAAAAATCTGAAGCGATTTAAGGATGAGTACTCATATCAGGCTAATAATGCGAGGGCTGCTCATCAGCCGTATAAAGCATTTTCTGTTGGGATAGAGATAAGACCTGTATTTGATGAATACTGTGTTTTCAAAGGAGTTACGGACAGAGATGCAATTTCTGATGAGTTCTATGAGCTGACCAGCAGCGACAAGCTCAGCATGGCAGACAAGTCCAGGCTTATATGGCTTGAACACAGGCGGTGGAACGCATTTATGAGGACTCAGGGATTCCGCCATGCTACAGCAGAGGAATTAAAAGCATATAGTGCTCTCAGCGGCAAAAAGAAGGATCTTTCTGCAAAGCTGCACAATTGCATTGTTGAATGTGAACCAAGGGAGCTTACTTTGGCTGAAATGACTGATGAAGGCTATTTCAGTAAAAAAACCGGCAATGTATATGATCCTGAGAAGTATGATCTGCTTGATAAGGAGTGTTTTAATGCGGAAACCAACTATAAATACTATGATATGCCAGTCTCTATAAGAGTTGTTCACAGCAAATAGAAAGAAATAAATCCCGTAAGTCATTCCGGCTTACGGGATTTGGTTATTCTGCTATAAATTTAAGTATATCTGCTGTAACTTTTTCCTTACAGTTGTCATTAAGAAGTTCGTGACGGAAGCCTTTGTAAAGTCTCATTTTTACATTTGCCTCAAAGCTCTTATATTTTTTGTAAACTTTAAGAACTCCTCTGCCATAATCTCCCACAGGGTCGTCCTTACCGGATAGAAGTAAAATAGGCTTTTTGGTGTCAGTTTTCATTATACATTCATCTTTATTACTTTCTATTGAAAGCATAAGGAGATCCTCATAGCCAGAGAGAGTAAATAAGTAATTACACAGGGGGTCATTTTTGTATGCGATATGGTTATCAACATCCACGCTTATCCAATTATATTTATCATCCTTGCCGAATTTTTTATTGTAAGAGCCGAAAATAAATTTGTATATCATTTCTGAAGTATGTTTTTCACCTTTAAGTTTTTTCATAGCTTTTATAAATGATAAACCAGTATTAGCGCGGCCTTCCGGACCACCTGTACCCATTACGATAAGTTTGTCATGGAAGTTGTAATCAGCTGCTGCAAGTCTTACAATAAATGAGCCCATGCTGTGTCCGAAAAGGATGTAGGGGAGAGATGAACCATAATCATTTTTTATTGAAAGCGCAAATATTGCAACATCATCCACAAGCAGCTTCCAGCCATCTTCATGAGCGATAAATCCAAGTTCAGACTCATCATTTACAGTATGACCGTGACCTAAATTATCAAATCCGGCAGCAATATAACCATTTTCAGCAAGTGTTCTCATAAAAGGTTCGTACCGGTCTATGTATTCAGTCATACCATGAACGACATGAACGATGCCTTTTACATCTCCTTCCGGAAGATATATCTTACCATTTAGTGTATGGCACTGAT
>CACZSM010000235.1 GCA_902783815.1 uncultured Ruminococcus sp. | reverse complement strand
GGATATCGTCAATATAAGTGACTCCATCCCTGACTTCTGTTTTTAGGGTGGATAATTCTTTTACCTGACCATATTGGTTTTTGCAGTTCTTCCCGAAGGATATGATACGGACATATATAACTGCATTTATTTCCAGTCCGTCAATACTGCATGAACATTCTTCATCATGTCCGACTGAAATTATCTTTGGAGATTCCATTGACTGATTATCTGAATATTGAATGTAATATCCATCAGCGCCGTCGATGCTGTCCCATCCGAAAGAAATGCTGTTTACCTTTGACTTTATAATTCTTGGTTCAAGTTTATTTGTGTAAAGACGGAATTGCTTTTTTATTGAGCCTTCGTAATCGCCCTTCATTGTTATACAAGCTGTCATTAACTCCGGGTTTTCGTCAGGAATGAACTCGATCGAATAATCTCTGGATTCTTTAAGTCTGTTGCCGTTGTGTACTATATAGTATTCCGGTTTTTCCATTCCTGAGTCGGTACAAAGGTCATCAATTTTTATGAAGCAATCGTCTATACTTATCGGTTCTTTTTTTTTCACAGGTTTTATTTCTTCGGTGACATCAGTTTCGGCAGCAGATACGCTTTTCTCACTTTTAGAAGTATCAGCTGCAAGTGAGAAAAAAGCTATATCCGGATCAATACTTTCTGTATCTGATAGTTCATTAATACTGCTTTCATTGCTTTTTGCTGTACTGCATCCACAAAGGCACAGTATTATGCCAAAAAGCAAAATAGTGAATCCTTTTTTCATTTTTATTATTCCTCAAGTTTATCTTTCGTATTCGATGAGAGGATTATACTTTTCACCGTTATACCGCAGTTCAAAGTGCAGATGCGGCCCGGTGGAATAACCTGTTGTACCGACAAAACCTATAAGCTGACCGGTTGATACGACCTGACCAGGTACTACTGCAACACTGCATAGATGGGCATAAATAGATACTCTGCCGTCGCCGTGATCTATCATAACATAGTTTCCGAAGCCTCCGGCGCAGCCACAGTTATAGTATTTGCCGTAATCGTGCGGACAGGACTCATTTGTATTGATAACGACGCCCTCATAGCAGGCGATGACCTTAGAGCCATAAATATTACTTCCTGCGATATCAATTGCCCCGTGATTGCTTACGCCTCTCCATTCATCGAACAGTGAGGTCAGATAGGTAAAGCCAGGACAAGGCCATACAAAGCTGCCGTCACCCGTAAAAGTTGCATCGTCCCCGGAGGATGTGCCTCTTTGTGCTTTTATAGCCTCCTGCATCTGGCGTATTCTTTCAATTCTCAGTTGTTTTGCGACCTCTGCATTATAATCTGCAAGAGCCCTTTCAAGTTCAGCCTGACGATCAGCATTATCTTTTATTGCCGTCTGGGTATCTGTTTTAGCCTTTTTGAGTTCTTCTATCAGTACACTGTTTTCAGCAGAAAGAGTATTGACATTTTCCTTGTCCTGCTCCATCTGCATTTTTTCAGCTTCAAGTTGTTCCTTTGCAGATTTAAGATCAGCTTTTTCATCGCTTATTTTATCCATTTCCGCCTGCAAGCCTTTTATAAGTTTGTCATCATAGGCTGAAATACTTTGTACAAGCTCCATTTTATCTACAAAATCTGAAAAATCCCTTGCCTGCAAAATGATCTCCAGTGTAGATATATCGCCGGCAGTATAGATAGATCTGAGTCTTGCGCGGAGTGAATCCAGTCTGTCAGCGATCTCAGCCATTTTTTCATCTATAAGGGCTTGTTTTTCCGCAATACTGACATTTAGTGCTTCAATTTTCTCTCCGCTTTTTTTAATATTATTTGTAAGCTCAGATATCTGTTCCTGTAATTTTCTGCTGTACTGTACTTTTTCAAGAAGTTCCTGATTAGTCTTTTTAAGGTTTTCTATAAATTCTTCATTTTGTTTTTCAAGTTCCTCATGCTGTCTTGAATTTTCTTCAACATCGAAAGCAAACGCCGTAGGGATAGTGACAGCAGCAGCTGTAAGAAATGCCGTTACAGCCAAAAGCAGTTTTCTGACTTTTTTCTTACCAGCCAAGTATCTCTCCTCCTTCTTTTTTAAGATATTTAGTAATAGAGATAAATCCGCCCAGGAAACCGATCAATATACCTGCGCCGGAGAATCCGACAGCGATATAAGTCCAGACATCCTCGATTGGAATAGTAGATTTACCGACAAGAGCAATTATTCCGGAGGCGTAATTTCTTACCGGTTCATAAATTCCGATCAAAGCAGCGGAAGCGAGCAGACCTGCGATAAGACCGATAGTCATAGCCTCGATCATAAATGGTATTCTGACGAAGGTATTTGTAGCCCCGACAGATTTCATAATGCTTATCTCAAATCGTCTTGAATACATAGTCATTTTTATGGTATT
>CACZSM010000234.1 GCA_902783815.1 uncultured Ruminococcus sp. | reverse complement strand
TATATCATTTGTATCCTGATATTCGTCAACCATTATTTCGTCATACTGAGAGGACATCTCTGCTGCAAACGGAGTAATAATAATATTTCCGTCAGCATCCTTATCATAAAGAAGTCTGAGCATAAGGGCTTCAAGGTCATGGAAGTCGAGGATATTCTTTTCGCATTTTGCTGCAAAATACCTGTCACTGAACTCTTTAAGAAATGCGCCAAGCTCTTTCATTACAGGATACAGCAATTCATTATTTCTGCGGAATATTTCCGGAGTAAACTGGACATTCGGCCGTACCTCATCATTAATGATCTTGATAAGTGAATTCATCAGTTTTGCAGATGATATGACATTTTCATCCTTTGAGGATCCGTAGCTTATTGATTTCTGTTCAAGAGCATCTGTAAGATCTGAAAAAGCCTCAATATCCACCTTATCCTTTCCGATCATATCAATTGCGGTTTCCAGATAATCCGAGTACAGGTCATATTTTCCGAGTATATTATTGAATACGGTAACGGGCTTTACGGGCTTTTTGCTTTCACGGGCTTTCTTTTCTGCTTCGAGGTCATCCTTGTATGCCAGAGCCTCTTTAAGAATTCCTGATGCTTCTTCAAGCGCAGCGGCGATATCACCTTTTTTCCTGCTGAACATATATTCCGCCGCATTATTGCCGTTAAGACCAACTGACGGGTCATACATACTGATACACTTATTCATCCAGTCCTCAGGAAAAGCATGAGCAATATATTTTTCATAAAGACTGTGCAGGGAATCCTCAAGACCTGAATCTGACTTTGCATTTGTCAGTATCATACCGAGAAGCGAGAAGCTTTCCGCTGACCTTACGGCATTTTCATATTCTTCTTCTGTAACGCTGTCCTTCGCCGGGATATCATATCTTTCATCTATCATTGCAGACATCAGTTTCATCTGCATATCATAAAGCTCCGGTATGCTTCCTATACGGAAATCACGGCTTATACCGAGTCTGTAGAAGTTTTCCTTTACAATACGGCTGCAAAAGCTGTCTATTGTACAAATATCAGCGGAGCCGAGCAATATCTGCTGTTTGCGGTAGTTTTCGTTTTCCGGATCTTCGCATATCAGTTTTTCTATCGCATCCGATATTCTTGTTTTCATTTCAGCGGCTGCCGTATTTGTAAAAGTAAGGATGAGCAGTCTGTCGGCGGAGCTTCTGCCGTCCTTTAGTATTTGTATCACTCTTTCCACAAGTACACGGGTCTTTCCTGAGCCGGCTGCTGCTGATACGGTTATTGATCCGCCGGCAGCATTTATTGCCTGCTTTTGCGCCTGAGTGGGTTCAAACACTGCCATTGTCTTCCTTCTCCCCTTCCGTTTTATTCTTTATATACATAAGAGCCTTCTCCGGAGTAAGCTCTTCCTGACTGCGGCATGGAGTCCTTCCCTTTTCAAAACGACAGGATGATCCATACTCACAGTAATCACAGCCCCCTGCAACAGGGAAAGCCTCTATTGAACCATTGATAAGCTCTATACCCATTTGCTTCATGCAAAGGTCAACATATTTCAGTACGCTTTTCATATCATCCTCAGAAACAAGTATGCTGCCGGAGAACGGCTCAATTTTTTCCTCCTTTTTATCCTTGTCGATACGCAGCTTTACAGGTATATAACTGCCTTTAAGACTGCTTTCCATAGATTCCAGGACATTTTTGGCGCTTGTAAGCATACCTTTAAGACGAAGACTTGAATTCTGATTTGTTATTGCGCTTTTTATGTATTTTTCATTCTGCACCGGCATGGACTTATAGCTTGCAGTTGACGGTACATAAAGCACTCCGGCAGGAGAAAGCTTCTCAGCCGGTATTCCGGGCAGACCATTTTTCTCAATTGCCGCAAGGTACAGCAGCATTTGTATATTGAATCCGTTTACGACATTATTTATACTGAAATCCTTTGTTCCGGTCTTATAGTCTATAATACGCACATATTTTTTGCTGTCTATCACAGCGGTATCCACTCTGTCTGCATATCCGGTAAGGATAAGCTCCTCTCCTGTAGGCAGTTTAAGTTTATATGCCGGTATTCCCTTTTCACTTCCGGAGGCTCCTATATGAAGCTCAAACTCCACAGGTTTGAAATTATCGCTGGCGAACTGTACCCTCATTTTTGAAAGTACCACAAAGGCATTTTTCCGTATGCGCGAGCAGGCACTGACAAATCTTGGCGGCTTATCCTCCGGGTAATCAAGCTGCGAAAGGAATTCATCAAGATACTTTGATATCAGCTTTTTAAGATCATCGTCACTTTTTTTACTGAATTCTGTTGTATCACATTCCCCTAATATTTTCTCAAATATGTAATGCACTGCCGAACCGTACAGTCTGCTGTCAAGACCTGCCCTTCGCAGCGGAAGGGATCTCAGCCCATACTGACAGAAAAATGAAAAATGACACTGCGAAAACTTATCGAGCTTCGTATTTGAAAGATATATCGGAGAACGGAAAAGATAGTTTATATTATCCCTGTTTTTCAGTCGAAAGCGTTCATTTTTTGAAGCCTGTTCAAGAGCCTTCGCAACTCCACCGTATTTCCTGGATGAAAGGTAGTATTTTTTCAGTGTAAATGATCTGCTGCCGTGGCTGTTCCAGAGTTTTGCACAGATATCAAAGCTCTGGCGTTCGGTGAAGAACAACTCCGTTTGATCCGGAGAGCAGTCAGTTATTTCCTGTCTGTGTCCACGCTGTATGCCGCGTACAGAGGATTCTATCTCACTTATTACAGCAGACGGTTCACATTCTGTTCCGGAAAGGCTCTGAGTGTACCAGCTTACATACAGCTTTTCACTTGCAGCCGTCAGTGCGGCATAGGCTTTGAATTTTTCTTTGAGAGAATTTCCATATATTGAATCATGCAAAGGCAGCGGACCGGCATCTCCGCAGCCTTCCCGGAGGAGTCGTCTTTCGCTGTCGGTAAAGATACCGGAGGCTGATGGCTGTCCTGGGAATACAGTTCTTACTGCACCGATCACAAAAACGACCTTCGGTGCATCTGCGCGTACATTTCCGGCTTCGCCTACGGTAACACTGTTCACTGTTGCAGGTATATCCGAGAACGGGCTTTTCCTCACATAAAGCTCAAAAAGACCTGCATAGTATTTTCTGTCCGTTTTTTTATCCTTCAGGATACCATACATATTTTCGAGTATGCCTATGGTTATCTCCCAGACATTCTTTTCCATTTCAACAGTTCTCTTGTCAGAATTTTTTATGAGCCTGTATATGTACGAAGAGTATCTTCCTTTTGTATCATATTCTTTCATCAACTCATACAGCGCTTTGGTTATCTCTCCGCCGTTTTCAGCCTTATCTGTCTTTTCTTCAAATCTTACAAGCGGCTCTATCAGTTTTTTTCTTGATGCTTCAACTGCATCAATGCGTTTTTTGTCTTCCTCGGCTTTTTTATCTATATCTTCAATTGTTTTCTGCAGCTTCTTTATCTGTTCATCAGCGGAATTATTTTTTTCAAGCTCATCCAGCTGCTTTTGCAGTTCTTCCCTGTTTATCCTGTCATCATGGAATGGGTCGATATCCATAAAGAATGGCTGTTTCCATCTTTTGCCGCGTATGCTCCATACATAGGCATAGTTTTCAAGCTCCGATACCTCATTATCATTAAGAGATGTCAGACCTGTTTTAGCAAGTCGGAGTATCGCTTCCGTATCAAAGTGACTTTGTACTGCATCAAATGCTGAGGTCAGCATACGGATAAGCGGTCTTGTTTCAAGCTGTAATGGGTCTGAGAGGAAAAACGGGATATCATATTTCGGAAATTCTGCCGCTATTACATTTTTATATTCTGAAAGATCCCCGGCAATTATCTCGATATCACTGTATTTATATTTTCCGCTGTCAGTGAGCCTGCATATGATTTCAGCAGCAAATGAAACTTCATCATAAATATCACAGGCTTCATAAAGCATTACTGATCCGTCATTTTCAGCTTTCTCATCAGTACCTCCGCTATGACGGAATCCTGAAAATACATTTTCCTCAACATTCCTGAGAGCATCACTTCTGAATCTTATGCCCTCGTCAAGATCAGTTACAAGTCTTGCAGCGCCGCCCTCCTTCTGACACATACGGATTAGAGTTTTCAGTGTTTCATCCGGTTCGGCAAATATAGTGCTGCCGTTATTATGGGACGCCGTATCTGTACAAAGTGCAACATATACCTCCTCAGCCTGGGAAAATACACATTGCAGTATGCTCATTTCCTGAGCTGAAAATCCGCTGAATGAATCCACAAATACATATTTGTTCTCAAAAAAACGGTGAGTCTGCAAGATCCTGTAAAGTCTTTTAAGATCGTCATCCGGATCGGCGTAGGTTCCGCCGAGTATCGCATCATAGGCGGCATATATCCTTGCGCTGTCACGCAGCTTCGCGGCAAGCACAGGACTTTTTACAGACTTTGCTATGTCATAAAGCATTTCCGGAGTTATAAGACAGGTCTTATATTCACTTACAGCAGAAAGCATTGGTTCGATAAGATCAGTTTTACGGCGGCTGCCTTTTCCGCCTTGTCTGAAGATCTCCATTTCGCCTTTTTCAGCCGGAGTATTGTCTATTGCCATACTCATCAGTACAGCCTTTGAACCATCGTCTATTCTTTGTTCAGTCATTCCCTGATAGATGTCAAAAAGAACATTGCAAAGTCTTTTAAAGCTGAGTACCTTTATATTCTTAGCCCGTTTCGGCGGAAAATCTGCCAATACTCTTTTTTCGTTCTGAAATGAGCTTTGCTCCGGAACAAGCAGTACAACCTCGCTGTCATCCGGAAGCTCCTTTATGTACCTGTATAATCTTTCAGTTTTGCCGCTGCCGCTTCTTCCAAGTATAAAATAAGCCATATACGATCTCCTTTCTACCTGTTATTAATGCTTTCAGGGTACATATCATGACCTGAAAG
>CACZSM010000233.1 GCA_902783815.1 uncultured Ruminococcus sp. | reverse complement strand
TTCGGCGTAAAATACAGAAAATATGCCGATGCTCCGGCAAGTACCAGAAAAACAGGAAGAAGAAACAGAAGCAGCTTTTGAGATGTTTTCATTTTGTACCTCCTATATTTTTGTCACATCATACCGACTATTCAGTGACAATTATTGTTCCGTTAGGCGTATCCTTTATAGTTATACCCCTCGCTTTAAGCTCATTGCGGATGCGGTCAGCTTCTGCCCAGTTCTTATCCTTTCTTGCCTGTGTACGCTGGTCTATAAGCTGCTGTACCTCGTCATTTACCTCATTGTCCTTTTCCTCATAAAGAAGTCCAAGAACATCTGCAAGCTCTCCGAACAGGTCAAGAGCAAACTCACAAAGCTCCTTTGACGGCGCTGTTTTCTGATTCAGCTGTGTATTTATATCCCTTGCAAGCTCAAACATTGCGGATATTGCATCTGCTGTATTCAGATCATCCTCCATTGCCGCTATAAAATCGTCCTTATGTGTCAGCAGTCCTGCCTTTATTTCTTCCTCACCGTCCTTCACTCCGGAGGGAGATGTCTTTGCAAGGAATCTAAGATCTTCACGGCAGTTATAGAACCTGTCAAGCGCGGCCCTGCACTGATTTATTATTTCAATTGAATAATTGATAGGACTCCTGTAGTGAGAGGAAACCATAAGATACCTTATCGGCTCATATCCGTATTCTTTGGCAACATCGCGTACAGTAAAGAAGTTTCCGAGAGATTTCGACATCTTTTTATTGTCAACATTAATATACCCGTTGTGCATCCAGTAATGTGCAAAATCCACTCCGTTGCAACATTCGCTCTGTGCTATTTCATTCTCGTGATGCGGGAAAATAAGATCCTGTCCGCCGCAGTGTATATCTATCGTTTCACCGAGATAGCGCTTTGCCATTGTTGAACATTCTATATGCCAGCCCGGTCTGCCCATTCCCCAGGGTGATTCCCATGCAGGCTCTCCCGGCTTTGCGCCCTTCCAGAGAGCAAAATCCATCGGGTTTTCTTTTGTTTCGCCTATCTGTATTCTTGCGCCGGCTTCAAGATCCTCAAGCGGCTGATGCGAAAGCTTGCCATATTCCTTGAAATGATTTGTACGGAAATACACATCGCCATATTCCGTAGAGTAGGCATAGCCTTTTTCCTCAAGTGTGCGTATCATCTCTATCATCTGAGCGATATTCTCCGTAGCCTTCGGATGTATCGTTGCCTCACGGACATTTAGACCCTTTGCATCTGTCCTGTATTCTTCAATGTACTTCTCAGATACTGTTTTATAATCACTGTTTTCCTCATTTGCTCTTTTGATTATCTTGTCATCAATATCGGTGAAGTTCTGTACAAAGGTGACTTTATATCCTCTGTATTCAAGATACCTTCTCAGGATATCAAATACACATATCGGACGAGCATTTCCAATATGAATATAATTATATACTGTCGGACCGCAGGCATATATGCGGACTTCTCCATCGTTTATTGTTTTCAGTTCTTCTTTTTTGCCTGTCATTGTGTTAAAGATTTTCATTTTTTTACCTCCGTAAAAATATTATTGTATTACAGCCTGTAAAAACCATATGCACAGTTTATCAGTATTATATTCCTGCGCCGTTTTCAAAGGTCTCAAAGGCATTTCTGAGATCCTCCACTTTCTCAGTAAGCTGATTAAGCTGTTCTTCGACGGGATCGCTGTAGTGTATCTGGTCAAGGCTTTCTGACGGTGAAACGACCTTTTCGCCGTTGAGCTTTACGATTTTTGCCGGAACTCCGACAGCCGTGGCGTTGTCTGGTACTTCTTTAAGTACGACTGCTCCGGCTGCTATACGGGCATTATCTCCGACACGGAATGGACCGAGTACCTTTGCTCCTGACCCTACAAGCACATTATTACCAAGAGTCGGATGTCTTTTTCCCTGATCCTTACCCGTACCGCCGAGGGTCACACCCTGATATATCGTACAGTTATCCCCTATCTCAGCGGTTTCTCCGATGACAACACCCATTCCATGATCTATAAAAAGTCCCTTACCGATAGTTGCCCCCGGATGAATTTCTATACCAGTAGTATGTCTTGCTCTCTGAGATATCATTCTTGCGATAAATTTCATATTATGCCGGAAAAACCAGTTAGCCAAACGATATGATCTTACCGCCTTAAAGCCCGAATAAAGAAAATAAACTTCCAGTCTGCTTCTTGCAGCCGGATCTCTTGCCATTATGGAGTCAAGCTCCGATTTCAGTTCATCAAACAAAATATCACCTGCCAATAAAAAAGCCGCGCCGATGCAAAAACATCGGGACGCAGCAGCGTGGTTCCACCCAAATTCAGCGGCACAAGCCGCCCTCATTCGTCTTTAACGCAGACTTACGCATACTACTACTCGCCATAGCTTTTGCAGTATAGGCTCCAAAGCGCATTTCGCAAAACTTCCGCCGGCACCTCACACCCACCGGTACCTCTCTGATGACTTCCGTCTGCTACTCATCTTTTTCATTGCCTATATTATTATTCTATTCCACATAACCAATTATAACACATATTTTTTTAAATTACAATACCCACCCAGCGGCGGCAGCGCCGCCGCAGGGGGGAAAAATCAGTTAACCGCCTTGTGTACGCTTTCGGTATCAAGACCGAAACTGATCGAAAGGGCCTCATCGACTTTATACATATCATAGGGACTTAGAGTACCCATTTTTTCTTTCAGCCTTCTTTTATCGAGAGTCCTGATCTGTTCAAGAAGAATAACAGAATCCTTTGAAAGTCCACTGCTGTCCGCATAGAGCTTGATATGGGTCGGCAGATCTGCTTTTGTGCCCTTGCTGGTAATTGCCGCAGCAATAACGGTGGGGCTGTACCTGTTGCCGACATTATTCTGTACGATAAGTACCGGACGCACTCCGCCCTGTTCTGAACCCACTACAGGGCTGAGATCTGCATAGTAGATGTCGCCTCGTCTTATTATCATAGTTTCCACGCTCCGAATTTTTGATTTGATGTGCTGATAGTTCTATTTTGTCCCATAGGGATAGGGTTTAATCAATCTGACAAGAACCTTTTTGCTGGTTCTCTACATTATATTCAAAAATCCCTGATAATGAGCATTGTTTCGATAATATGTATCCTCAGGAACTGTTTAGCCTGTGCCGCACACAATATAGTATATGCAGAACCCTCGACTCTGAGAACATAACAAATATTTTTCCGTTCGACACCTCTGATTTGTTTTTCTTGCCAGTTGACAAAAAAACCGTAATTATTCTATAATCATAACAGACAGATTTTATGAAAGGCGTGGTAAAATGGCACTAAAAAAATCAGCACTTTTCCTTGCAGCAGTTATGATCGCTTCCACTCTCGCAGGATGCGGAGGTCAGCAGCAGGATAATGTATCTTCTGTCCCGACAGTCAGCGCAGAAAGTTCAGTATCAGTTTCTGCTGATGAAGGCTCGGCAGCCGGCGAAAGTTCCTCTGAAACAGGCGAATCTGTCTCCCAGGGATCTGAGGTCAGCAAAGATACATCAAATAATAACAGCAAAACTGAAAGCAGCAGTAATTCTTCTGATGAAAGCAGCAAAAGCTCCTCTGTAAAAAAAGATGAAAGCTCCGCAGCTGAAACATCATCAAAGCAGGAAAGCTCAAAGGCTTCTCAGAACTCTCAGGCATCTCAGACTTCCTCAAAACCGTCTGAAACGACCTCACATACAGAGGAAAAACCCGGATCATCTCAGCAGAACGATCCCTCCGGCGTAACGGAACCGTCAAAGCCACAGCAAAGCCCCAGTAAGCCGGAGGTATCACCGAAGCCACAGGAAGACAGTAAGCCTGCTCAGGAAAGCTCCGGAACAACAGCAAAGATAACAAAAAGTGATGCTGCGATAGGAGATATCAATACATATAATGATCTTTTCAATTTCAATAATAAGGTAACACTGCAAATAACGATGCAGCAGTCTGAGATGAAGAAGCTGCAGGCAGACTATGAAAAATACAGCAGCAGAGGCGACTCCAAATCCGAGATATACCGTAAAGCAGATGTAACAATATCAGTAGCAGGAAAAACCTATACGATAGAAGAGGTCGGAATAAGATTAAAGGGTAATGTATCTCTTGAACCCGTATATGCAGAGGACGGCACACTGAATATTACACATTATAAACTCAGCTTTGATGAAACATTTGATGATAAAACGGAATACGGCAGCGAAGCGAAGGTCTGGAAAAACGAGAATGAAAGAAAGCTCCGCAAGAAGAGGACATTTGCAACAATGAACGGACTTGAAGTCAAATGGAACTTCAACTATGATGAAACAAATATCCGTGAGATATATGCAGCAAAGCTGTTTGAATCGAGTGATGTACTTGTACAGAAGATAAATCTCAGTCAGTTGAAGTTCAACGGCAATAATTATGGTGTAGTAAAGATATATGAACCTGTTGATAAGACATTTCTTGAAAAGCGTCTGCCGAAGGAAGCCATTGGCGGTGATCTGTACAAATGCGCATGGGGAAAGCTGAATAACGGAACAGGAAACTACAGCGGTGCGACCTATAAAACAAGTACAATAAGCTCCATAGGCGAGACGGAAAAATCCATTGGCAAGAAGTTTGTTTACAGCATAAAGACAAATAAAAGTTCTACAGATCATTCGTCACTGAAGAACTTTATCAAGGCTGTAAATAAATCAAATCCGTCGAAAGAAAGCATTGAGGCTGTACTTGATACAGACTACTTTGCAAGGTTCATGGCAGCGTACTATTTTGCAGGCGATCCGGATGATATACGCAATAACTATAATAACCACTTCATATACTTCCGCAAGGACAACGGAAAAGCAATATTCATCCCATATGACAACGACCGTACACTCGGAGTAACATACGGCTATAACCCGGACGGAAAGGGCTGCTCTGACAGGAACCCGTATTCAGGCTGGGCAGCAGGAGCAAACGGCGGACAGGAAAATCCGCTTATAAACCTGACTATAATTGATAACAACAATAAGACCTTCAATTATGTAAAGGATATATACACAAAGCAGCTGAAAGCACTTGCAGCAAGTGATCTGATGAAGAGTGACGCAGATTTTGTAATGAACTATAATAAAGCAAAAAAGAATTACGAAAGTGTGATAACACCCTCCGTAAAGTTTGCAAATACGAAGGAAAAGCCAAAGTTCAGTCTTGACGGCAGACTTGACAGCAATAAGGAAGCAAGAGCAAATATGTCATTTGAACAGTTCAGAAGCGCGATAATATCGAAATTCAAAAGTAAAGTAAAGTAAAAAAAGAGGCGCAGTACATCCCGGAGTAATATCCTGTAGATGGGCTGCGCCTCTTCAAGTATTTCAGGTTTTCGAGATATTTAAATGACTGTCGGAAAGATCAGCAAAAAGCATGAATAAGAATACATTATATGACAGGTCAACAAAGTGGTGTGCAAAGGCACAGTTTATTGCAATAATAAACCATACAGCGACCGTTACAAGATCATTTCTTATAAGTCTGCCGTGTATGAATCCCGGAATGAATATAACCACCGCCGCAAGAGAAGCAATACCCATTCGCATAAGAATTTTTACATAGGAGATATCAATAAATGTGAGATCAAATTCACTCACCTTCAATACCTGTTCATCAGTCAGCAGACCAAGACCATTTTCATCAAACATCTTTCCGAAAATTGAAAGTCCGTGTTCGTTCATTACAATATTTCCGCTCTGGAACCGGAAAAATACTGATGACATATGCTCGTACATAAACTGGTACAATGCGCTGTTTCTTACAAAAAATACTGTAAGAGCTATAGTGACAGCCGCTAAGACCGGTATCGCCCATACAGATACCCATCCGCATTTTTTTAATGTTCCAGTCATTTTCTGAGATCTGAACATAAGCCCGAATATCACTATCATAATAATACAAACAGTATCTGTTTTGCCGTAGCAGAAAATAAAAATATATGCTGCCGCCGCAAGGTATATTATGATATCAAGCAGCTGCATTTTTCCTCCTCTTATCCAGAAAAACAAAAGTGCAAGAAAACAGATATGCGCGGAATAATCTGTTGGATAAATAAATCCAAAAGCATATCTTGTAGGCTTGGAGGTCGAATAAATCAGATTTGTATATAGTCCTGTCGGTGACAGTGCCGTAACGATAACTGTAACAGCTGTTCCGATCACAAGAGCTGTCATCGCTATTTTACGGAAGCTGACCTTCCTTGCCGATACGATCAGAAAATAGTACAATACAATATCATTCCATCCGCCTATAGATTCCGCTGTCTGGAATACAATATATCCAAGCGCCACCGGTATAAGATATCTGACTATATCCCATTTATCCTCTATATCAATAATTGCCATTTTGAACCATGCAGCAATGTAAAGAAGCCCTACACAACCATGTATCGCTATATGTACATCCATTGGTATAACTATTGTCGTTGTTTTCAGATAGTAGTAGAAAAACACAATACCAAAATATATGCAGTAAATCACTTCTCCACGGTCAAGGCGCAGTTTCTTTACTGCGCTGCTATTTTTCCAGCCATCCCTTATGCCGCTTAGTATCCTGTACAGCACATCAAGCACTGAATCTTTTTTCACTGTAGCATCCATAGGAATCCTCCTGTAATAAAGCGGCAGACAATTATTGACTGTCTGCCGCTGTTTGTCGTCAGTTATTCTTTCCGATCACTTATAAAGTGGGAATCTTTCGCAGATATCCTCAACGCCTGCTCTGATCTTATCTGCATTTGCCTCAAAATCATTCAGGGCGAGTGTTATGTATTCTGCTATCTTGTCCATCTCCGCAACTCCGAAGCCTCTTGTTGTTACCGCTGCAGAACCAAGTCGCACTCCGCTTGTTACAAACGGACTTCTCTTTTCATTCGGTACCGTATTCTTATTCGCTGTTATCCTTACAGCATCCAGACGATGTTCAAGCTCCTTACCTGTTACATCACTGTCTGTGAGATCAAGCAGCATAACATGGTTATCCGTACCGCCTGATACAAGCTTGCATCCTCTGCCTGTAAGACCATCTGCAAGAGCCTTTGCATTTTTTACTATGTTTTCGCCGTAGGTCTTGAACTCAGGCTTGAGAGCTTCTCCGAAGCATACTGCCTTCGCTGCGATAATGTGCATCAGAGGTCCGCCCTGTGTGCCTGGGAATATTGCCTTATTGACTGCCTTTGCAAGTTCCTCATCATTTGTAAGTATAAGTCCGCCTCTCGGACCTCTGAGAGTTTTATGTGTTGTTGTTGTTGTGAAATGAGCATACGGGACCGGACTTGGATGAACACCGGCTGCAACAAGTCCTGCTATGTGAGCCATATCTACCATAAGATATGCGCCACAGGCATCTGCTATCTCACGGAAGCGTTTGAAGTCTATTATTCTCGGATATGCGCTCGCTCCGCAGACGATGATCTTCGGCTTTACTTCCATTGCTGTCTCATAGACTTTATCATAGTCGATCCTATGAGATACCGGATCAACTCCATACGAAACAAAATTATAGTATTTTCCTGAAATATTTACCGGTGAACCGTGGGTCAGATGGCCGCCCTCAGAAAGTGTCATACCCATAACTGTATCGCCGGGCTTCAGCATTGCAAAATATACTGCTGTATTTGCCTGAGCACCGGAATGTGGCTGAACATTTGCAAAATTCGCTCCAAAGAGTTTGCAGGCTCTGTCTATAGCGATCTGCTCAACTACATCAACATACTGGCAGCCGCCATAATATCTTTTTCCCGGATATCCCTCTGCATACTTGTTTGTAAGCACAGATCCCATTGCTGCCATTACTGCCGGAGATACTATATTCTCGGATGCTATCAGTTCAATATTCTGCTGCTGTCTTTTCAGCTCATCACCCATTGCTGCTGCTACATCACTGTCATATCCTGCAAGGAAGCCTATGGAGTCCATCAGATCATTGTACATTGAAAAAACCTCTTTCATACCTAAAATTTCAAATTGAAAAACAATTCTACACTATTATACTATATTCTTTCCCAAATGTCCAGTATTTAACCTACTTCATCATGGAATTCAACTTTCTTTAAAAGAAAAATAGCCAACAAAAAGGCAAAAGTTTCGGTCAAGCCTTTTCAAAGGCTTGCGGTTTCC
>CACZSM010000232.1 GCA_902783815.1 uncultured Ruminococcus sp. | reverse complement strand
GATAGTCTTAGCTGCGCCCTCTGTATGTACTGTGGAGAAAACCAAGTGACCTGTTTCTGTTGCTGTGAGCGCTATCTGAATAGACTCACGGTCACGCATTTCTCCGACGAGTATGATATCCGGGTCTTCACGCATTGCTGCTCTCAGCGCCATCGGGTAACTGCGGCTGTCGAGGCCTATTTCTCTCTGGTTGATAATACAGCGTTTAGGAGTATGGAGGAACTCAACAGGGTCCTCGATAGTAAGGATATGCTTACTCTTATACTTATTTATCTCATTGATAAGAGCCGCAAGAGTTGTTGATTTACCAGAACCTGTAGGACCGCATACAAGCACAAGACCTGAGTTAAGGTCAAGTGTTTTTCTGATAGAGTTCGGCAGGCTCATTGCTGAAAGCTCCGGAACAACGCTGTTGATTACACGGAGGATAAGTGATGTACCATTTCTCTGTCTGAAGGCATTTGCTCTGAAACGGCCACATTCACCGATTTCTACAGCGGCATCGGCTTCACCGGTCTGAAGGAATGTTTCAAATCTTGAAGTATTGAGTACCGCTTTGATTATTGCTGTTACCTCTGCTTCATTAAGAGCAGGGTCATTTGTAAAGAACACATTACCATGGAGACGGTATGCCGGATGGTTACCAGATGCGATATGAATATCAGATGCACCCTTGCCTACTGCTTCTTTTACAAGGCTATAAAAATCCATAAAAAAATCTACCCCATTCTGTTTATAAGATTAATACAATGACACTAAGCTGACATAATCAGTCATTTGAAATTGTCATATCGATATACTCTTCATAGGATGTAAGACCCTGGAGAACATCTATTCTGACATTTTCCTTCATCGGGATCATTCCATCCTCTATTGCCAGATCTCTGAGTTCATCTGTGCTGACGCCATCTGTTATTGCTCTTTTGAGCTTTGTTGTCAGGAGCATGACCTCATGTACTGCAATACGGCCTTTATAGCCTTTCTTATTACATTTCTCACATCCCACCGGGCGATACAGAGTTATCTGTTGATCCTCCGGTATTCTAAGACCAAGTCTTTCGTTCTTATCCGGGTTATATGCTTCCTTACAGCTTGTGCAAAGTCGTCTTGCGAGCTTCTGAGCGATTATTCCCAGAAGTGCCGAAGATACCATATAGCCCTCGATTCCCATATCTATAAGACGCGCAACCGAGCTTGGTGCATCGTAGGTATGGAGGGTTGAAAGAACAAGGTGTCCTGTGATAGCAGCCTGTACTGCGATACCTGCTGTTTCACCGTCACGGATCTCACCGAGCATTATAATATCCGGGTCCTGACGAAGAATTGATCTCAGGGCTGCTGCGAATGTAAGGCCTGCTTTTTCATTTGTCTGAACCTGGGTGATACCCGGCTGTATCTGCTCGACAGGGTCCTCAACTGTGATAATGTTGATATCCTCGCCCATTACCTCATGAAGTGCCGTATAGAGTGTTGTTGACTTACCGGAACCTGTAGCACCCGTTACAAGGATGATTCCTCTGTGGCTCTTTACCAGATGATTGAATTTTTCAAGGTTCTCAGGAAGGAAGCCTATATTTTCCTTTTTAAGCTCCATTCCAAGTGATGTTGTAATACGCATAACTATCTTCTCGCCGAATATACTCGGGAGAACTGATATACGGAAGTCTATATCCTTTCCTCCGACACGGTAGTTTATACGACCGTCCTGAGGGATTCGTTTTTCTGCTATATTCATGTTACCGATAAACTTGATACGCGATGTTACTGACGGTATCAGTTCCGGTGCTGTTTCCATATATTTCTGGAGCTTACCATCTATACGGAACCTTATTCTCAGGCATTTTTCCATCGGTTCTATATGAATATCGGATGTTTTTGAATATATTGCTTCCTCAATCATATTATTAACGAAACGGATGATCGGCTGATCATTTCCGGACGCATCATTTTGCGCAGCCTCCTCAGCCTCGATCTGTGCCTGTGTCTTTCCGCCTTTGGATTCAAGGAATGCCTGTGCATCATCTATAGCCTTTTTTGTCGCATACATTTCACGCAGCTTTATGCTTATTTTTGATGCTTCACCGATAACCGGTTTGATCTTGTATCTTGTTGCGATACCAATATCCTTGATACCCTGATAGTTCAGAGGATCGGCTATTGCAACTGTCAGGAATCTTCCCTCAAGCTCAATAGGCACGACCATATGCTGCTGAGCAAGATCCTCAGGGATTATCGATCCCAGATCCTCTGGTATCTGGATCGTATCCAAATCGATATACGGAATGAACAGCTGTTTTTCAAGTGCCTTACACACCTGCTGTTCCGTAACTATTCCATCCTCGATGAGTATATCAGCCACACGCTTTTTACTGGTTTTCTGTTTAAGAAGCACCTGGTCAAGCTGTTCTTCTGTGATATCTCCCGAATTGATGAGAATTTGTCCTATTCTCAGATTACCTTGTCTCATAATTTCAGCTCCTGCATAATTTTAGAAAAGGTTTAGATACAGTCCCACAAGGTAGTGTATCAGATCAAACAATGCAAAATAAACCACTGCTGATGCTGCTATATACGGACCAAAGGCAAGATATCCGCCGCCGCTTTCTTTTTCCGTCTCAGGCTCTTTCTCAGAGTCTTCTGACTTATCAGCATCAGGCATTTCTTCATTTTCCGTTTTTTCCTCACTGTCAACAGTATGATCTTCTTTCTTTTTCGTAATCATTATAACAGCAAAAAAAACGGACGCTGTAATTACAGATAACAGAAACATATAAATAGTTCCGGGGAAGCCTCCGATGACGCCTGCCGCAAAAAACAGCTTGACATCTCCGAAGCCTATACCATCTCTTTTATATGCTATTTTTCCTATATAGCCTATCAGAAGCATTATCACTCCGCCGACAGCTGCCCCGGCTAAAGGCGACCACCATACGCTATGGAGTATTTTAAAGCCTCTGACCAGATCATACACTGACAGTCCGACCGCAAGTATTCCGAGAGCGATCGTAAACTGATCGGGTATTATCTGATATTTCAGATCCGATATTGCTATCATAAGGCACACGAATATTATCAGTGCCTCTGTACAGAAGTAGATATCGAATCCCTTATTGAATCCGAGTCTGCAAAGCACCAAAGCTGCCGTAACGATAACAGCTGCAATGATACCCGTCGGAAAGAAGCTGATCCTCTTTCCTGACAGCAATTCCTCCGACGGTTCTTCATCGTAATCGCAAAGCCACTTTGCCGGCACTCTGTTAATTATTGCATACGACAGGACTGTTATTATTATCCCAAGCGGGATACAGGCTATTGTCCACACAAGTCCTGCCGTTGTATTCAGATAACTTAATGGCTGCATTATCAGTGACTCCAGTCATCAGGCCTGGCTGGAGGTTGCTGCTACAGGCACACCCTTATTCTCATCTGAGTTGAAGTAGAACAGAGTTACAGTGATCTTGACATCATACATTTCTTCTGATGATTTCATTGAAATCTGTGAGCCTTCTTCATCCGTAACAACAATTGCCTTACTTACATCTATTGCTGAGATATAGTAAGCGCCCTTTGATTCAGACTCAAAATACTTGAATGCCTCGATCATTTTTTCTCTTGTAGCGGAGAAAGTTACAGTAAGGTCACTTTTGAAGAGCGGATCGCCTGTTGCTGATATTGCGCCGCTGCCGTCTGCAGCACCTTCTGTAATATTGAAGTTTGCAATTGAAACAGAAACATCTGAAAGCATATCTTCGATATCATTTGCGATCTGGCTTGGTTTTACTGTAAGGGTCGCATTTTTCTCCTCATACTCTGCCTTCATATCTGCTATCTTCTGTTCTACCTCATCGAATCTTGCAAGGTAGTCCTTATAAACATCTATCTGTGATGTTGCTGATGCGTGATCAGCCTCATACTTTGGTCTTTCTTTATTAAACGGCAACTGAACCGCAATAAAGAAGATAACACACAGAACAACTATACCTATCACTACAAAGATCCACTTCGGTATCGACTGTTGTTTCTTATTCATCGTGTTTACCTCCGATTATTCTAACTTCTCAACTCTCATCAGCCTGCTGATGATTCTGTTCCGGAATTTTCGCCGGATGCGCTGCTTTCAGGTGTACTGCTGTTATTATTGCCGCTGTCATCAGTCGGTGCATTTGCTGCCGCTGCTTCCGCATCAGCTATTGCCTTTGGCGTTACAGTCAGTTTTATATCAACCTTTGTGTACTGTACCGGAGTTGCTCCGCCCTCACCGGGATCAGATACATTGACAACTGTTATTCCATCTCCAACAGCGAAGTAGCCATCCTCAGTCAATGTTTCCTTGAATGTATTGAATGTCGGGAGATCTTTGACTGATATTGTTGTCTTTATCTCATGTTCATCATTATTTACCTTGAAATCAGATACGGAGTCAACCTTATCGACTACCTGTTCAAACATTTGTTTTATGACATCCGCAGATTTAAGTGCTGTTTTCGGCAGCATTTCGAGGTTCTTATTAATATTTTCGACCTGCATCTGCCAGAGAGCCTCATCAGCTATAAGCTGTTTTGCGCTGTCATATTTTTTATCATTAAGCTGAGCGGTATCATTTTTCTTCTGGAAATCGAGAGCCATCCACCAGCCGCCTATTCCTATCATCCATACTGCTGCTGCCACGCCGACAACACCTGCTACGAGGTTTCCGAACTTACCGCTGTTTTCATTTGCCATTGCGGTAAGGATATTGGATTCACCCATTATAAGGTTTGCTTCAGGAATCGGCATTGTAAGGATACCGTTAAGGGTTATGAAGGAGGTAGCATCGAAGCCCTTATCCATAGCCGCCTGAGTAACAACAGGTATTTTTGATCCGCCCGTAAACAGTCTCTGCACATTTTCCATTGGTGCTGTAAGACCGACATTTTTGCAGTACGGGTCTATTTTCGGCAGTTTTGCAAGTGAGTCTATAAGTACGATCTCATCGATATCTATACGCTTTGTAGAGATGACCATTCGCAGATTTCTGAGTATTTCACCTGCTGCGTTATCGAGCATAGACATTGTTTGTTTTTGTGTACTTGCGGATTTACACTTGCTGCACACTCCAAGACCCTCCTTACGGATAAGGTCGATAGCGCCCATCTTACTCATACCGAATTCCAGTGAGAACAGTTCAGCGACATCCTCAAGGATACTTGTATATGACTGCTGGAAAACGGGAGCGCCGTTATGTAGAACAACAAGTCTTGTTGCAGCGAAGTCCATACTGATAACTGCAACTGCTCTTGTAGCGGAGTTTATATCCTCCTTACAGGTATAGAGCATACCAGCGATAGGCGGAGTTACCTTAGCAACTCTTATGCCTTCCTTTTCAAAGTTTGCTCTGATATCAGTGAGCATACCGGTATTCATAGCGAAGAGGGATGCAGATATTTCATCACTCTTGTTAGCCTTACCATACTGCTGACCGTACTCAAAGTTAAGGATCGTGTACTTATCAACATCCTGATGAAGTACATTTTCCGCCTCAACTCTTGCGAAAGTCGGAAGGAGCTTTTCCTTTGCCGGAGCGTGCTTATATTCCTTTGTTATAAGCACATCTTCATCCTCGATACATACAAAGAGGTCGCCGAGATCCATATTGATGCTGGAAGCACATCTTTTTACGAAAGCGGCAAGCTCCTCAGTTTTCTCAAAAGGATGATCCTTCAGTGAATCGTTGAGTTCAAAGATCTGCGGAGCCTGAAACTCAGTCGGGCTTGAAGAAGATCTTTTGTTTCTGGATGCAAAACCGCCTTCGGGCTTATCGTAATATGCAGGGGTAAGGATAAGCAGGCCTCGTGTGATCTGCAACACTGTAGCTAATGTTCTCATAAATACACCACACTCTTCAAAATTTTTTTCTCATTAACGGATAAACCCTAAGGAAAAGCAAATTAACAAACCCAACTACGGAGTTCCGATGTTGGGTTTATTTGTACAAACACCCCTAAAGTTCTGATATCCTTTTTGTTATATTATCACAAAAATGCACAGATTACAATATTTTTTTGGCAATTAATATTTTTTTGTACATATAGCTGTATTTTTTTAGCTATTTTTTGGCATTTTGCCAATTGATTTTTCCTTTCAGATGTTCCTTAAAATATTACTTCGCAAATTTCACAATAACGCCTTCAAGTTTCCCACACAGTTTTTCTGTTCCCTGTCCGGGGTCATGATCCACCCATTTTCTGATAGTTTCTCCAAGCCTTTGTTCAAATGATACAAGCTCGGTTTTATCTGCTTTTGTCATGCCTGTCATTTGTATTCTCAAAGACACCTCTGACCTTATCAGTTCAAGCAGCGGGGCATCAATGCTCAGAGCCTGCACAAGACATCTGAATGTCTTTCTCCTGCCGCTTTCAAACATTATATACACTGGTCTTTTATGATACCTCTTTATATGATCCTCATAGAATTCTCTTCGCAGATATAAAGCAAGGTCAAATCCTTCAGGCGTTATCTCTGATATTCCCGAACTGCCGAAAGCATTTTCAAAAAAACTGCATATCCTCTTCTGCACCATATTCTCATCCCAGACTATATACCTTTCAGCACAGCAGTAACGGCTTGCAAATCTTCCTGTCATACACCCGACTGCATAGCTTATCATTGACTTTATATCTGCCGGCTGTCCGGGACGGTGCAGTGTTATATCTCTCTCCCTCACCTCCGGTGATATTTCTCCATTCATCCCGTAAATATCTATAAATATTCTGTTCAGCTTTTCCTCACAGCTTTTCATCCGAGCTATCCGGCTTTCACATTCACTGCGCCACCTCTTGTATGCTTCACCCATTGTGCAGCCGTACTTCAACAACGGATGCTCACGGAAATACGGACTAAGCTCATCTTCATCAGAATCCTGTCTTGCGGTTCTGATACATTCCTCAACAAGACCGTCAATTTCATTCATATGGCTCTCATCAATAATAAGTGGGAGGCTGCCGATATTGCCGACCTGAAAATTCACTGTAGGGGCCAATTTTGAAAGGTGCAGGAATGCCACCTTGCTGCACAGGAATCCAAGTATATAATTCCTCATATTCTTTTCCGGGAACATTGACGAACCCGACACATCATATATATATCCCGGAGGCTTATACCTTACACTGAATCCCTCAAAGCCGAACAGTGACCATGTTATACCCTCACGGAAATATGTAGCTTCATTTCTTATCACAGCCCTATTTTCCACTTTAAGTGCTGAGCCGTTATTCCTCCAGTCAACAACATACAACGGACTTCCGTACCATCTGCGGAAATTGCCTCCCTTATTGTAAGGAAACCATCTGCATCCGGAAAGAACCGCCTGTTTTTCATCACTGCACGAAAATGCAATATCCTCTTTTCTGACCTCATACCAGAAACGCACATACTTTTCATTATCACCCGTTGCCATACCCTGTCTTGGCTGGGCATACTCTCTGAGAGGTCTGCCCCTGCGGTAGCTGCTCAGGACTGCCGCCGACATACTATATACAAGAGGTTTGCCGGGAAGTACGGAAAAGCTGTCCTGTCTTACATTGAATGTAACACATTCATCATTGAGATGCTCCCATTTTTCCGCAAATGTACTATAACCAGTAAGATCAGTATATTTTCCTACAGCATTTTCCGGAAGTGATTTCCTCAGACAGAATACCGCAGAAAGCACATTATATGAATTAAGATCCTCAAATGTTCCCGCACCCGTATGCAGAACAGAAAGTATAGCAGTTTCTCTCAGCAGCAATTCTCTGAGGGGCGCAAATGACGAAAGGAACATCCAGCTATGTATAGTTACCATAGCACAGCAGCCGCCCTCTTTCAGAAGATCCTTACATCTTAGTATAAACGCCGCATAAAGCTCTGATTTTCCTTTTTTATATCCGTGTTCAAGATATCTGCGCATTTCACCGCTCAGATTCTTCTTTCCCATATACGGAGGATTTGTTATTACAGCATCATACCTTTCTGCAAGCAGTC
>CACZSM010000231.1 GCA_902783815.1 uncultured Ruminococcus sp. | reverse complement strand
TCAGATCGAATACGACTTTGAGCTTGAAAGAATTGAATCAATGCTTTCAGAATACGGCATACCTGTTTTCAGGCTTGAAACCGATTATCAGTATCAGGATGTCGAGCAGCTAAGAATACGCATGGAGGCATTTTCTGAAATGCTTGTACAGAACAGGTTAAGGAGGGTGAAAAGAGTATCATGAGATCAAAGAAAAGGATTATTATTACAACTCTTGTTTGTATAGGTATAGGAGCGCTTGCATATTTTGCATGGCTGTTTCCGTTTTATGTTTTTGACACAAATAATTTTAGTACAAGTATTGAAAAGCTGTTTTCGGTCGGATATCTGAAAACACTTGTCCCACTGTTTATCATTATCGGACTTTCGGCGGTGGGAATAGTATTGATCGTACTTTTAAGGCGTATGCTTGCCAAGAGCGATAAGAATTACAGAAGATTTGCAGATGTACGGACAGGCAGAACAAGGGGCAAGGCTCCGAAACAAAAGACGGCTGCTTTTATGATAATACGCTGGGTCGTTATGATAGTATCGGCAATTATATTGATATGGGGCGGTCTGATATTTGGTATGGGAATATCGAGCCTGAGCATACCTGTGCTTTCATGTCCGTGGAATACAGAGGAAATGACCAATTCAAGCTGCTATTATCTTTCACACCTGAACGAGCTTTTTGAATTGCCGATAGGGAGCATACTGTTGTTTTTTATAAGTACATTAGGATTTATTTTTGTATTGGGTAGGGTGATATGCGGCTTTATCTGTCCTGTGGGACTGATACAGGATATAATGGACAGACTGCGCAGAAGGACAAATACCGAAGGAATCAAAATGAATGAAAAAATGTATAATGCGATCACTCCGGTAAAATGGTTCATATTGCTTGTTTTTATTGGTCTGTGCTTTGCAGGAGGAAATTTCTGTAACTTTTGTCCTGCGGTAGCCGTATCGCCGATACTTGCAGGAATGAGTACAAGTCTTTATGTCAGCGGATTTTTAATGGTTCTGGTGCTGATGGGCAGCTTTTTTAAGCGCAGGGCTTTTTGTACGGTATGTCCTCTTGGGACGATCATGGGATTTTTCCATAAGATATCTCTTTTCCGTATTAAAAAAGACTGCCATTCATGCACAGAATGTGGAGCTTGCTATGAAGCCTGTCCTATGGGGATAAAGATGATATATACCGAAAGAGAAAAAACAGATGTTACTCATGCGAATTGTATCATGTGCGGAGAATGTGTGCGTTGCTGTCCGGAGGACAATGCTCTGTCGCTGACATTTGCAGGAAAGAAAATATATACATCTTCGAGGAAAAAGATAATGTCAGGCACTGACAAACTGCCGGAACATTTATCAGATTTGTAGGAAATAGTAATTTAAATATTCATTTTATATTATTATGAAAGCGGAGTGTTCCGCATGAAGTGAGGAATTATTATGTTTACAAAAAGGACTGAAACGCTCAGGCAAAGACAGGACAGGCGCTTTATAAATAAGGAAACTCAGACAGCGGCAAAATATCTCCGACGAATGAAAGAGCTTTCAGGTGCGCCGGAGGGTATTGAACCCTTTTATAATACACTTGAACGCATTTATGTTGATATGGATTATGTAAAAAGCGGAGCATACCGGCATACGATCGGTACATATTGTGTTATGACGCCGCCAGAGCTTATTTATGCTGCCGGAGCCATGCCAGTAAAGCTATGCAGCGGAAACTATACTGCGTTTTCTATTGGTGATGATATAGCGCCGAGAGATGCCTGTCCTCTTGTCAAGGCTGTGGCAGGCTTCAAACAGACCGGACTTATGCCTGTTTATGAGGACTGCTCAATGATGATAGTTCCGATAACCTGTGACTGCAAAAAGAAGATCGCTGGTATGCTTTCGGATAGGTGCGAAGTCATGACTCTGCATATTCCGGCTACACGAAATGACGATGATATTGAGGAATTTACAAGACAGCTTTATGAGCTTATGGAAAGATTAGAGAATATAACGGGAAACCGTATTACATATGAAAGTCTTTCAGATGCCTTTCGTATAGTCGGTTATGCGCAGTATGAGCTTTCGGAATTTATCAGACTAAAAAAGCAAATGCCATATCTGATAAGAGGAAGTCATGCTATGGCTATACTTAATGCCGCTTCGTATATGACAGCAGGGGAATGGGGAAGAGCGCTCCACAGTGTAAATGAAACTCTTAAAAAGAGGATAGCCGAAAAGAAAACTGTGACATCAAAAAAGCTGCCAAGAATACTTCTGACAGGATCGCCCATAGTTTTTCCGAATATAAAGATACCGCTGCTTATTGAGGAAAACGGAGGTATAGTTGCAGGAGATGAAACTTGTATGGGAGAACGGGGAATGTGGGATCCTGCCGTGATCACTGACAATAGCTTTGACGGAATGATAAATGCTCTTGCGAACCGTGCCCTTCGTCCATGTCCCTGTCCGACATTTGCGGATAATTCACAGAGGATATATCGCATAAAGCAGCTTATCAAGGAAAACCAGATACAGGGAGTTATCTATCATGTATTGCGAGGATGTCTGGTTTATGATTTTGAATATAAGCGTATTGAGGACGAATTAGGAAAGCTCGGCATACCTGTTATCAGACTTGAAAGTGACTACAACGAAGAGGATATCGAACAGCTGCGAATACGCATAGAAGCATTTATTGAGTTAATAAAGCTCAGACAGGAGCCTGAAAAAAATAAGGCTGTACGAAAAAACTTCTGAGGAGGAAATACAATGGCAAAATATTATATAGGTCTTGACGGAGGTTCTACCTATCTGAAGGCGGCGCTTATCGGAAACGGCAGAGTTATTGATACAATGGTAAGAAATACGGGTATTGACAATGACGGTACAGCCCGAAAAATAGCAAATGAATTATGTATAAGAAATTCGCTGAAACCGTCTGATATCGGTTATATTATGGCGACAGGCTACAGCCGGAAGGTGCTTGAAGTGGCGGATGATGATATTTCCGAGATTACGGCGCACGCCTACGGAGTTCGTCTTACCGCGCCAAAGGAATACCGCCCCGGCATGATAATCGATATAGGCGGACAGGATTCAAAGATAATTTATCTTGATGGTAACTATGGTGTCAAGAATTTCAGCATGAACGACAAATGCGCCGCAGGTACAGGAAAATTCATGGAGGTCATAGCGCAGATACTTGAAACGACTATTGACAATGTGGGAACACTTTCCCTACAAGCTAAAAATCCCTGTGATATCAATAGCACTTGCGTTGTATTTGCGCAGTCCGAGGTAATATCACTTGTGGCAAGAAAATACGACCGCTGTGATATCCTTGCAGGTATGCACCAGTCAATGGCTAAAAGAATTATAAAGATGATGAAAAAATCCGAGAAGGGCGGAGATATCCTTATGACAGGCGGAGGAGCCTTGAATATAGGTCTGCACCGGGCCTTTGAGGAGGAGCTTATGAGAGATGTATATGTTGCGCGATACCCACAGTTCAACGGGGCTATCGGCGTGGCACTGATAGCAAGCGAAAGAGGGTGATGAAGTGACACTTGCTGTATTTCTCGAAAGTCTTACGGCTGCCGCTTCGGTAGGAGTGGGCTGCGGTACCTGCTGCGGTTCAGGCATAAGCGCAGCCCTGTACGGCTATCTTACTACTCATATGAAAAGCATTAAGCAGTCGTTTATAGGCTTCTTTGATTTCTTTTCAGGAAAACTAATTGCGGTTGTTTCACTTTGCTGTATTGCTTCAATAGTTGGAAGTAATATTATTGATGAAGGCGGAAATGTATTTGGGATAAGGGCTGCTCTTATCGTTGATATATTTATGCTCGCCATGGGTATATGGATGCTTATAGGCTGGATAAGGGAACGAACCGGACATAAAAGCTGTAAAAGCTGCAGCGGATGCAAGGAGCAACCGAAAAAGTCAGAGTACAGAAAATCAAATCATGCGGCGCTGCTTGGTATGGGAATAAGCTACGGTCTGAGTCCTTGTGCTCCGCTTGTTTTAATGACAGGATATGCAGCATCACTTCCGCTCGGATATGCTGCTATGCTTGGCGCTGTTTTTGCGCTTGCAAGCACGATCTCACCGATGCTTTTTATGCTGCTTGTTTCCGGAGTGCTTGCAGGAAAAATGTATAAGGAAATACCGCAATATCTTACATGGTTCAGACTTGCTTGCTATGCTTTGCTTATTGTCCTGTTTTCTGTCAGCCTGATAAAGGAGGTAGTGATATTATGAGAAAAAAGAGTATTACAGCTTTTCTGTGTGTTTATGCAGCTTTGTGTATTTCCTACAGTGTTGCAAGCTCAACTATGGTTCCGGATAATGATGATATTATTGCCGTATCTGAAAGCATACAGACAGAAGAATCATCATCTGAAAAAGTCTCTTTGTCATCAGAGGTGAAGATCCCATCTGAGAGCAGCAATACTGAAAGCTCAGACATAGCCGCTGAAAATGATATATCTGCTGTTGATAAGGAAGAAAGCAGTGAAAGCATAGATGATACTGTTTTGTCTGAGTCGAAAGAAGAAAGTGAAATAAAAATTCATGATAGCGCTGTACCGGAGGACAGTACCAAACTGCCGGAAGAGTTAATTCAGGAATATGATGACGAACAGCAATACGAAGAAGAGATAGAGGAAGAAAGTGAAGACGAGATCGTTGAAGATAAGCCTACGCTTGATGAATTTCTCCGGGGGCTGAGGTGCAGCGGATGCAGACACAACTGTACGCTGCTTTCTCCGAGATGTATGAATGGTGCAAGAAAGGCAAGTCAGGCGGAAAGCCAATATTATCAGATGTATATGTAATAAGACGAATAAGTTTTTATATAGAATTGTATAAGCTTAAAAAATGGACCCGTCAGAGTACAGCACCGATATGGTGTTATGCTCTGACGGGCCTTTTCTTTTTGAAATTACGAAAAAGGGGTAGCCGTGGGCGTGTTTTGTATGGTATAATAGTGCTAATCGAATTTGGAGATGATAATATGGAATATAATTGTTGTTTTACAAATGATGGCAAGTGGTTCAGATATCGTGCAGCTGCAATTATTGTAGAAGAAGGATGTGTTTTGTTCGCCAAAAATGAAATAGACGATTATTTCTATTCTATAGGTGGAGCAGTACACATGGGAGAAATAGCTGAGGATGCAGTAAAAAGAGAGGTTTTTGAAGAAACAGGTGTCGAATATGAAGTGGATCATCTTGCAGTAATTCATGAGAATTTTTTTAACGATAACAGAGGCTCCCTTAAAAACATGGATTGCCATGAAATAGAGCGTGTTAACATAAATATTTACAAATCGGCATGAAAGCTGTATAATGGAAGTATGAAACTGACTAAAAAAC
>CACZSM010000230.1 GCA_902783815.1 uncultured Ruminococcus sp. | reverse complement strand
TTTATTCCCCTATCTCCCTCAAAATCGCTGTATTTTGAGGGAGATAGGGGAATTCTGAAATTATATCGAAATAAAGGCTTGTTTAATATGGTATAATTAAAAGCACTCGAAATTTTGGTTTTTTTGGTGCTTTTGGTACTACTTTAAATACATTTATTTTGATATATTAAGGTCTATTGCAAATATTTGCAAGTTTAATCAAAAAAATATTCCGAATTTTCTATTTGCTTTTTTGTTTATTTTTTTTAGCAAATCCTGCATACTTGATTGTACTGATTCAGGAGATATGCTCAAGAGAATTTCGCAAGCTTCCAATCCCTTATGTGAGTATTCGGCAGCCTGTTTTTTATTTTTTTTATCGAAGTATATTGCAGATAGTAAAGCACAAGATTCAACTTTAATTGTTAATGCTTGAACCGACTTATCAATTTCGGGAGTTTCAGCTGTCCTTATAGCCTCTCTGTAATAAAATTCTGCTTTGTCATTTTTTTCATCGCACTGGTATATATATCCTAACCATCTGAAACAAATAGCACTTGTTATTGTAGCAGACACATTAGACATTCTGTATTTCTTTCTGTCTGCTATAAGTTTTAGCGATTTTTTTAATGCCATTTCTGCCTCAATATATTTATCAGCAATTGATAGAAGTACTCCGAGTGTGGAATACAGCCCAGGACAAGAACAGTAAATTTTTATACATAAATTTTCAATAAAGAAAGCCGTATTACTTTCTTTATAGTCTTCAAGATATTGAAGAGAACTTTCTAATTTTTTAACGGCTTTTTCCATGTAAGACAATGCTTTATTGATATTATTTTCGTTTAGCTGAAAATATGCACCTATGTGGTAATCTACGAACCCTGAAACAGCTGTCATTATCATATTGACCGTTTGATTATCCGAATGAAATGTTTCGATTTGATTTGAAAGTTTAAAAAGCGGTTTTTCGTCATTTTCATAAAGAAAAAGCATACTGTAATAAAATGCTTTTGTCCAAAGTACTCGTGAGATATAATAATCCGATATATATAATTCCTTAAATATATAATCGAAAGTATCCGCAAGGAGTTCCAAAGCTTTTTCACTGAATAACTGACCGTTTTCAATATCCCGATAATTATAGAACCAATTGCCGTATGACAAGTAAAAATCAGACATACGGTCAATTATATTGACATTTTTCGTATATTTTTTTAGTTCTTTCATGATTTCATCATTTTTTTGGCAATATATTATAGTAGTCTGAATATCTCCAGTATCTTGTGTATTCAATATAGCTTGATTTATTACAAAAGCATAATTCCAAAGAATATATTCTTTCTGTCCGTCTTTTAAATCAGATTTTTTTAATATAATCATATACTTTGAAATATCTTCAAAAATACTCTTATAGTATTCAAATGATTTAAAAACATTATCATTTTCACGGTAAAGATGAGCATTTGCCCTTTTGAAGTATATAACCATAAGACTAAATCCAATATATTCTATTTTTCTTTCATTGCCTATTCTTATCAATTTATTCTGAATTTGCATAACTGTTTCTAACTTTTCCAACTCTTCAATAGCAAGATAGTAACTAATAAGCTCATTGATATTATCCATTGTATCAAGTAGTCTTTCGTCAGAAAATAAGCTGAAGTCTTCTTTTTTTATATTTTCTACGAATTCTTCAAGATATAATTTTCTCTGTTTCCATGCTTCGCTTTTATAGTCATCTTCATATTCTTTAAAAAGTAATAACACGATATGTATTTCCTCTCTATTTGATTTTTTCTGCCAAACAAGTAATAATTTCTGCTTGCCTTAAAGCATCTTCAAAAGATATAGATTTTTCCTCAATATTTTTTCCAAAAAGTTCCATAGGTACTTTTCTAATTTCAGAACAAAAATTGAGGTATATAGCACAGCGAACGGCGGAATCTTTACTTTTGTAAATTTTGAGTATATCCTTAGGCATATTCCCTTGTGTTGAAAGTAATTTATAATTAAAAAAATTTAACTGTGTTAGTTCCCCCGACTGAGAAACTTTGATTTTTGAAATAGCAAACACGGAACGGTAATGCACGCTTTTGCTAAAAATATTCATATTAATAGTGTTTTTTTCGGTATATAATGATTTTTGTAAATTTTGCCTTTGATAGTCTGTATTCAGGTAGTGTTCAGCAGAAAAAATGTATTCCAAACCAGAATTATATTTTATACCAGTTTGTCCTGACACGAATGGATCAGGATAATCAAGAATGGTATTGAATTCATAGTTATTTAGCATACGGTCAAACTCTCTCATTTTATCATCAATTTCACTGTCGCTGTAATTTGATATTCTGTCATAGTTATAATTTTTTTCCGATGAAAATACAGAACAATGTCCTTCTTCATTCAAAACGAGGAGTTTTCCATCATTGTTGTTGAGTAACTGCCATTGACGTTCGAAACGCCAACCATTTTTATCGGGTTCAAGAGTTAAATCATACAGAAGATATTTTTCAAGAATTTCCCACGATATATTCCACCAGAATATACCGTGGGAATATCCTCTCTCCGTGCGGAAACTCAAAGCCTCTTTTTTCAACTGTTCCAATTCACTAAGATGTGCCGTATATATATCGAGAGATTTATCTCTTTTGTGAAATAAACCTCTCTTTACAGTTTTATTTTTGGTCTGCCATACGGTAAAGTCGAATCTATCTTGTAGAAGCTCATGTTGTTTCAAGGCTATTTTGCACAATATATCCCTGTATGTATTGTCATTTGTGTTATTATCATCAAAGAACATAATTACATACCTTTCCGAGTAATAGCCAATAGCATTATTGAAGTATTTTTATTTTGCAACTGCCGTTATAAGCGGTCTTTACCGATATTTTTATAAGGTCGCCATCGTTAAGGAAAATGTTTATATTGTTTTGGTCTATCGTTTTACCTTCCATCAAGTCTCCACTGGCTTTGCCTAATAAAGCTCCGTTTGACAGTGAACCTGTACCTAAACCGATAAAGAAGCCTATAAAACTGCCAGTAAACCTTTTTGTTCTTGCTTTTGATTCAGCATCAAGGTCTATTATGGATATTTGATGTTGACCAGGAACTAAATCCAAAACATATGCTTCCTTGTTTGCTGTCATTTTCTGCATGGGCTGACCATCGATACTTATTGCTATCTGAGGCTTCTTGAAAATTTTAATAAACCATGTCAATGAGCAGAGCTTAACAAATTTAGAACCGAGAGTGTCGCCTTTGAATAAAATAGATACTTGTGTTTTCATTGAGAATTCCTCCTGAAATTATTATTTAATACTATTGTAAAACGTTTTTTAATAATTGTCAAATATTCATCTGTCAGATATTTACCAATAATAGGTAGCTAAATATTAAATTCTTTTAGTAATTCAGATGTTACAGAAGTAAATTCATAATTATATTTTTGAGCAAATTTTTGGGCAGGTGAATGTGGATAACCATATATATGCATTTCGGATTTTCTTTTTACCTTGTTATTGTCTTTAAAAAGTTCAAGCCCCCATTCTTGCGGATCAAGTTTGGGATTCAGTATAATTACACTATGGAGATTTGGACAGTACACAAAAGCGTGTTTTTGTACAAGTCTTACAGTTTGAGGGATGACTATATACGAAATGGCAGTATTTTTGAAACATTCATTCCAAAGAAGGTTTAAGCCGTTCGGCAAAGTTACTGATTGAAGTGATATACAATTTTCAAATGCCTTCTCCCAAATTTTAGTAACGCCTGATGGAATATTTATTTCATGTAACGAACAACAACCATTAAAGGCTTCTTCTTGGATTTCTTCTAAATTTTTAGGTAATATGATTTGTTTAAGTTTTTTACAGTCTTTAAAAACGCACATTCCAATTTTTTTTGTATCCGAACATAACATGACTTTCTCCAAATTTTCACAGTTCATGAACGTCCACCCTCCTGTATATGGTGTATGTGACATATCCACTTCTTTCAATGATGAACAGTGTGCAAATGCCTGCATATAAATTTCCTTTACACTTTGGGGGATATATATTTTTTCAATATTGATACATTTACTGAAAGCCTCCACTCCAATAACGGTAACATTGAGGGGAATATCTACTTTATTAACCGAACGAGAACATGATTTAATAATAATTTCACCGTTATTTTTTTCAATAACTAAACCGCTCGTATTTCCTATAATTTTATCAATTGGCATATCATCAAGGAGAATACAGCCTAAAAAAGCGGTATCTGCAATTTTTATTTCCTGATTTTGTATATTTATTTCTCTTAATTTACTACAATGTTCAAATGCCATTTCTTCTATTACTTTCAAACTTTTGGGAAAATCAAGTTTTTTTAAAGATTTACAGTAATAAAATGCACTTTTTCCTATTTCTTTTATATTATTAGGCAGTAATAATTCTGTTAGAGAGACACAGCCACAAAAAGCATATTGTTCAATTTTTTCAACACTGTAAGGAATCTTTACAGTTTTTAAACTTTTACAACCTGAAAAAACAGAATCTTCAATATCTTTTATTCCATTAGGAATAATTACCTTTTCCAAACTTGAACATTCTGAAAAAGCACACGCAACAATTTTCTCCATATATTTTGGCAAATTTATATATCTAAGATTTTTGCAACCGTCAAATGCGTGCCAACCAATCTTTACAACACTTTGTGGCATATTAACACTTTCAATACTTTCATTTTCAATAAAGCTGTAACTGCATACATTTTCAACTCCTTCTGGAATATCAAGTTTTTTCTTTGTTGGAGGACATTTTATAAGCGATTTCATGTCGGCAGTGTACAAAACACCATCAAATGAACAATAGGCGGAGTCATCAGAGGCTTCGAAATTTTCAATAAAACAGTTTTTAAATTTCATTTGAATAATGTCCGCTTTTTTCCCTGTAAAAACAAGTGTTTTTAAATAAATACAATATTCAAAGGCTTCATGCAAAGACGACAATGTAAATTCTTCAGGGATAGTGTATTTTTCGTCCATGCCAAAATAAAAGACTTTATCCCCTAAAACTGCATAATTATCAACACGATATGTACTGTTGACAGTCATATATTCTATTGCTCTTTTCGGTGGTATATATTGAAATACTCTATAAAAATTATCATTTAGTTCATGCAGTGTATTTAAGTTTTTTTCATTTGACATTATATCCTCAAAGCTCTTACAGGCAAGTTTTTTCATTCCCCATTCACATATCATATCAAGAAATGACACAAAGAAATTTCTACATTTTTTTTCTGTAAGTTCTGGTCGTAATTCATTTATGATTACTTCCGATATAAGAGAATGTATGACTATTCTTTTTTGTGATGAGCTGTCATATTTCAGCCAACCATTTTGTATCAGTCCTTCCATTTCTTCGTTGCTTGAAAAAACATAGGAAATCCCATTACCATTGCCGTAAAATTGAGAAAGTTTGATACATTCGATGAATTTCTGCTGTTTCATGCCAGACGATGGCAGAAAACACGCATTTATCATAATATATTTTGCTGTTTGGGTAAGAATAGAGAAATTAAATAAATCTTTAATATGGATATATACGGCTTCACTTTTGGCATTTTCGTCTTTATTGTTTTCTATTTTCATTTTATCCGACATATTTTCTGGATTTGCTATACCGTTTCTATCGAGCAAATCAATATAATCCTGCAAAGATGAAATCTTTCTTGAAAGATGTGCTATCAAATCTATTGTCATAATGTGAAAGTAAGACTTCACGATGACTTGTTCAACTTGTCTCTGACGCTGTTCACTGCCTTTATCCTGTGGATTAATCTTAAAAAACATTTCTTTCAACTCTTCTATAGAAAAATCCTCTATCCTTATATACTGTGGTTCATTCTCTTTATATCCTCTTGTTGTAAAAATAAATCGTATTTTTAGTTGTTTCAGTTCTTTCAGAACTTCAATATTATTGGCATAGCCCCCTAAATTTACATCAAAATTATCAATAATTATCAGGGAATTTTCAGAATATCGTTCTGACTTAAGCAAATTCAGTTTATATTCATATCTCTTGTCAACGTCAAAATACCATTCTTCTTTTTTATGGTCATCAAGACCGTTAAAAAACAAATTGGCTACCGTTTGCTTTAAACTTGATGAATAATTAGCAAAATATGTGTTGACATAGTAGGACGAATATATTTCCGCATATTCTTTAGCTGTTTCACTCTTGCCTATTCCACCTATACCGCAAAGATACACAATATGATTTTCTTGCAGTGCCTCATGTATTTGTGTAAGCTGTTGGGAACGATTTATATAATAGCTTTTTGAAGTGGACACGGATATATTTTGATACTGAAGATAAACAGGAATATATGTCAATTTAATAAGTTCATCTAATTTTTGGATCAATGAATCAACGGACTGATAGCGTTTAACTTTATTTTCCGCAAGTGTCTTTTGGAACACTTCTGTTATTCCCGTTTGAAGCTGATGTACTGTATTTTTGAGATATGGATTATTATCAAAATTCCATCTTTTGTTGTTCCAACTGTCATCTTCGATAACATTTCTACCCATGATTTTTTCAAAAAGCACTGCACCTATACTGAATATATCTGACTGTTCATCAATTTCTTCACAACTACCGTAATATTCCTTTGCTGCAATCACTTCAGGAGCTACATACCCTTCAGAGTAAGATAAAACATCGGCTCTTATTTCATTCTTCGGCATTACTGAATCGAAGTCGAATAAACTTATCATTTGGTTAGTCTGAGGATATATAAAAAAGTTTTGCGGTTTTATATCTAAGTGTAAAAGTTGTTTTTTATGATAAAGCTGAATTGCACAAGATAACGTTTTGACTGTTTCCAAAATCGCAAGGATATTTTCAGGGCAGACTTTATCATAAGAAATGCCATCAGACAAATGCATCACAACATAAAGGGTATTATTTTGTACATAAAGTTTCTGTGACTCTACTGTATAATTGGTTGTTCGAATATCATTATGAAATTCCAACTGTATATTAAAAGCTCTTTTCAGTCTTGCTCTGTAATATTCAAAATTTTCTTTTTGTTTCTCTGGAATAATAAGTCTGTTATCCGTAGCTCTTTTTATTCCCAATCCTCTGGGAAAAAGTTCTTTTAAAATGATTCGTCTACCATCGAGCATGGCTTCATAAACTATACTGCTTGTACCTTCGCCACGAACTGTACCAATAATACACTTTTCACAGCCTAAGTCCAATGTATCTCCCGACTTTAATATTTGTCTTGTAATTGCATTATCGAAATCCATTTTTTTCACTCCTTATATCCACATATAAAATTTTATAGTGAATTGAGTCAATTGTCAATAAATTCATTTGTAAAAACTCCTGAACAGATATATAAATCTGTCCAGGAGTCAAAATAAAATATAATCAAACTACTGTCAGTTCATCAATGCACTGGTTTTGAGAACTGCATAGAAATATGATACCTGCAACTGATAACGGTTATTCGTATTGCCGTTCGCATATATCGTATTGCCCGACTTGCGTGTGACTATCATTACATGACTCGAAGAAGTCAGGATAACATCACCTACTTCAATCTGACTCGCAGACGGTCTTGATATATACTTTACATTATGGTTATTCTGCATATAAGAGATGAAGCTCGGTATGTAGATAAACGCTGATGTTCCGTTGCGGAAAGTGGAGTTTGTAGGCAGTCCACCAGCTACAAGACACTGCGAAACAAAGTTGCAACAGTTGTTGTCGTTATAGTAGTTGTAGTTATAATTACGTCTGTTACAGTAAGTATTCGCATAGTTGAGAACAGCCGATTTGTTCAACTTCTTAACAGATGTTTTCTGATTCGCCTGTGCTGTCATTTTGCTCCATGTTGAGCCTGATGTAACAATACCATTTACAGACAGTCCATTTCTACGCTGAAAATCACGAATTGCATTTGTACTCTGCGGTCCAAGTATGCCATCGACAGAAACATTATATCCAAGCTTCCTGAGCTTATTCTGAACAGTCTGACCAAGTGAGTTGAGCTTGTTGATTGTCTGTGAACCGACTATGCCGTCAACAGTAAGTCCATAAGCTCTCTGAAAACTCATAACAGCATTCTTGGTCATATTGCCGAATATGCCATCGGGGGTACCACAGTTGAATCCAAGAGCATTCAAATTCCACTGTATATACTGTACCTGAGTACCTCTTGAACCTACACAATATACGCCATTGGCGATTGCAGCATTGGCTGTAACAGCAAAGGGGGTAGATACCATATTCGGTGCAACAGATGGAACAATAAGACCAGCAGAAAGAATAGAAATTGCACACAAGCTTGTGGCAAGAACTTTTTTGGCTGATGATTTGATATTTTCTACAGTTTTCATGAAAAACAACTCCTTTTTATTTTTTAATATGAGTCCGACAAATCCTATTATCGTATTTATCGGACTCACCACAAAATTGGTCGGTATAAAAAACACTTATTTTTAAGTGTATATACCTATACACTAACGGTCAAAAGATCTTACTACGGCTTACCAGCCACACACTGTCATAGCCAAGTCATACCATGCCGGAGCAGCAATGCAAAAACCTGTCCAACATCCTAATGCAAACCACATAACAATATCACCTCTTTTCATACAGTTGTCGATTAACTGCCTTCTCTTACTTATTTCCAAACATCAGCAAGGCAATTACCTTATGCCACTATTAAAGCACAAATGATGTTAATTGTCATTAGAAATACTGCGTCAATTTAATGGTAAGAAATGGTTACCGAAATGGTAAAAAAATCCTCTTGATATATAATCAAGAGGAAAGTTGTTCACTTAATCGGTTTTTGCAATTCTTTTTGTATATTTTTATCGTCAATGCAGTCAGCCATTTCGGGATATTTCATTATTTGAGCATTAGCAGAAAGTGGATTATAATTATCTCTTATATCTTCGTCAACAGATGCCAAAAAACTATTTTGAAATTCCCAGTAATTCATCACTATCTTATCGATGATACTATAGTACGAAATGATAGGATTCTTTAACTGAGCACAAAGCATAAAAAAACTGTCAAACATTTTTTTTGTGTACATAGGCATATAGCCGAATTTCATCAAGATATTGTCAATACTTAATTTATAATCTTCATATTCCGAATCATGGTCCAAACCCGACCAATAATCAAGAAAATGAGTAAGTATCAATACACTTCTCGTTTTTTCATTTGTTTCAGTAATGGTATTCTTTCTATTTTCCTCAAATGTCCCATATACTTCTTTTTTGGTCAACATAATTTCCTCTATGAGAAAAGTAATTATATCATTTGCGTAGGGTATTTTAAAATTTTTCAAGTATTCAAACATATTATCAGAAATACCCTGTTGCATAAATACTTCCTTAATATGAGAAATTCTGTGACTATTATAACTATTACTATGGATAACGGAACAAAGTTTCAAACGCCTGTTTAAGAATTCTATATTATGTTTTAAAATTGAACTTGTTAATACATAATCCGCCATATTACTAATCGAATTGCCAACTACATCACCATTGTTAAAAGTTCCGCATATCAATGCATTGTTGCTGTCATAATATTTTTCAAGAAATTTGCTTGTTCTCTCACTTGCGGCAAATTTTTGAACTATAGATTTAATTTTTTTATTCACAGCAGAATGTCGTTTATTCAATATAGGAGATAACTGCAACAGAAAATCAATAAATGCTTCAGGCAACATTTCAATCCCTTTGCCGATTATCAATGTGGTACTTTTATCATCACAAAAAGAATCATCGTTCTTATATAAAGTTGCCCTTTTATTATAACTTGCAAGCATCTTCATCGCTTGCAAATATGAATTCTTACACTTATCATGAACACTGTTGATAAGCTGATAAACAAATATTAATTCGTCAGCTTCTTTTGAAGAGTACCTCTGATTATATACTTTATTAAATAGATAGTTAGCAGATGATATGTACTCTCTGCTTTGCATATCCATATTCTTAACAACATTATAAAAATATAGTGGCAAATCAAGTGCAAAAGCCATTTTATAGAGAGAAAGTCTATTAGGAATTCTTTTGCTATTCAACCAGTTATGTATCGTATCGGGCTTAGGTATAAAACCATAAGAATTAGGATTGGATTTATTTTCCCATATAAGATATTCTTTCTCTTCTGGCGTTAAATATTTATCACATTCGTTTATCATCTTTTCAATAAGTTCGTATAATTTATTACTAACATTTTTTTCTGCATATCCCAATATTACCATCAAAACATTCATTTTCACTCTACAATCAGAAGATATTTTTTCATTATATTCCTGTAAAACTTCAAGAAAATTTTCTGATTCTATCTCGGGAAGCAGTGTATTTTCTGGCTTATATTTATCCAAAATCTTTGATATCTCATCTTGCAATGATACTGTGTCATAACGAGGAATCAATCTTTACAGCTCCTTTAAGTTTAAGAATTTATCATTTATTCATTTTGTGAATTTTGTTTTTTCACAACTGGTTGTCCACTCAATTTCTTATTCTTGTAATATACAATAAGCTGTTTGATAGGTTCAATATCTTCTTCTTCAACAGGTCTGCCAAGTAAGCTTTCGATAATAGCACCCGTTTCAATCAGGCGTTTTGTACGAGCCTTTCTCTCCAACGCTTTCTTCTCTTGCAACAGCTTTCTCTCTTTGGCTTTAAGTTCAGCAAGCTCTTTTTCTTTTTGCTCTTTCTTGGCATTCAACTCTGCAATTCTCTCATCATACGATTTCAACATAACCACTCCTGTTCATCATACATAAATCGGTGCG
>CACZSM010000229.1 GCA_902783815.1 uncultured Ruminococcus sp. | reverse complement strand
AGGCTTGACCGAAACTTTTGCCTTTTTGTTGGCTATTTTTCTTTTAAAGAAAGTTGGATTCCATGCAGGGTGAGTAATTGGGGCTTTACAATTTTTGAAATGAGGTGTAAAATAGTATTATAAGAATAAAAGCCGCGCTTAGCGGCGGAATGGAGAGATAAAAATGAGTAAGATAATGGTTGAAATGTCCGCTCGTCATGTTCATGTAACTCAGGAGGCTCTGGAGATCCTCTTCGGTAAGGGCGCTGAGCTTTCTGTAAAGAAAATGCTTTCTCAGCCCGGCCAGTTTGCAACAAATGAGAAGGTTACTATCGTAGGCCCTAAGGGAGAACTTGTAGCATCTATTCTTGGCCCGGTTCGTCCTGATAATCAGGTTGAGATATCTCTTACAGAGGCTCGTAAGCTGGGTATCGCTCCCCCGGTAAGAGAGTCTGGTGACCTTGCCGGAACACCTGGATGTAAGCTCGTTGGCCCTGCAGGCGAGATAGAGATCGACCACGGTGTTATTGCTGCTAAAAGACATATCCACCTCACTCCGGAAACCGCTGCTGAGCGCGGTCTTAAGGATAAGCAGATCGTAAGCGTTGCTGTCGGCGCTGAGGGCAGAAAGCTTGTTTTCGGTGATGTCGTTGTAAGAGTCAGCACAAAGTTCTTCCCGGCTATGCACATTGATACAGATGAGGCTAATGCCTGTGGAATCAGCGGTACAGTTGACGGTGAGGTTATCGCCTGAGTCAATATTGTACATACTGCATAAAAAACAGTCAATTTTTTCTACATCCGCTTTAATGGTATTTACCCTTGAAGCGGATATTTTTTTAACTTGAAAGTAACTGTACAGCATGGTTTTTTCTTTTTATCACCACATTTCATACGAATAATAGTATTATAATAACCTTATTGATAAGATTTTATAAATTTTCTATAAAAACTATTGACAAATCTGATAAATTAGTGTATTATATATACAGATTGGAAAACCTGTTAATAAAAGCCAGAATTGGTGAGAGTTGTATTGATTTTAAGTCAGCAAATGACTGTAGATATATTATTCAGATTATATGTTTTCTTTCCTTTTTCCTTTTTTCTTTTTATTCCTTTTAGAAAAAGATGCGGATGACCTCCGTGTCTTTTTCTTTTTTCTGATATGAAGCAGTCGTAATACTTGTTTTAGCAGAAAAATATGTTATAATGATAATACAGGAGTGTCCGGCAGATGACAGCCTGGAAAAAAATTCAATGGTGATAAAGATGCGAATAGCAATATTTACAGAAGTAATGTCTCCGTTTGTAAGCGGTATATCCAGCTATGTGGATGTACTGAAAAAGGGACTGACGAATCTGGGGCATGAGGTACTGATAGTAAGCTCCACATTACATACCGAAGAAACGATAGAAAAAAAGGATATAATTTTGTGTCCGGCGAAGAGGGCGAAGAATAAATACGGATATGAATGTACGAATATCAACGATAAAATAACAGCGGAGGCATTGAGGAAATTCAGACCGGATGTAATACACATACAGACGGATACAAGAATAGGGTATATGGGCTTGCAGATCGCAGACAGACTGCACAGACCCGTAGTATTTTCAATACACGACTTTTTCCACGACAGATTTGCTTTTGAGAAGTCAAAATTAGTATGGAAGGTAAAAACATACATAGAAAAACAACACTTCTGCGATATGATAGATAATGCGCAGGTCGTGATATCCTCGAACAAAAGAGCATCCACATTTGTCCGCAGCGCAGGCAGAAAAAGACGGGTAACACTTATACCTATCGCAGCGGATCAGAGTCGTTTTGACTACCGTAAATCAACGCCTGAATCCAGGGCAAAAATGTGCAGAAGGCTTGGTCTGCCGAAAAATGCAGTCACAGCAGTATTTGCCGGAGATCTCAGCATTGAGAAAAATATAGAGTTTGTTCTGACCGCATTTGCAAAATATATAAAGCCAAAGGATAATATACATTTTCTTGTTGTAGGGGATGGTACAGAGCTTAATTATCTGAAAAGCCTTGCAGATACGCTCAGAATAGGGAATATGGTACATTTCACCGGAGTAGTATCACACAGCATTATGCCGGAGATATACGCAGCCTGTGACACATATGTATGCTCATTTGATGATGGACTTATGTCAATGTCATTTGTAGAGGCGATGTCGTGCGGACTTCCGGTACTTGTAAAAGAGGACAAGGAAAAGTATGTGCATAACATGATAAGAATAGGCGTAAACGGCTTTACATACAGGGATGGAAGAGAGTTTACGGACTACCTTAAAAAAATAGCCGGATTTACACCATTCAAAAAAGAAAAAATGCGTTCGATAATACGCAGCAGTATGAAAAGTACTGATGCAGAAACTATGGCAGCGGCTACTGTAAATGCCTATGAAACTGCAATAAAGATCTATAAACTAAATAAGAATTATAGATAAGCAGTTGAATTCCGTGACATATTGTTTTTTGTATTGAAAAAAATTGTGTATGATGTATAATAGAATAAGAGAGAATTTTTAAAGAAAGTTGGTGCAATCGTGGAAAATAAATTTTCTGTAAGCCTGTCAAAAATAATCAAGGATCTGTCGCTTGATGTTGCCTATATGCCTAACGACCCGGAAAAAATAAAAATAACTTCAAAAGACCTTACAAGACCTGGTCTTGAACTTACCGGATTCCTTGACTTCTTCGATAACTCAAGAATCATACTTTTCGGAAATACTGAAAACAGCTATCTTAACCGCTTCAGCCCCGAACAGCGTTTCCATGTTATCGACAGGGTGTTTGCTCTCGATCCCCCGGCTATTATCGTTACAAGAAATATTATCCCATACGGCGAACTTATGTCCGCTGCCGAAAAATATAAAATACCTGTCCTCAGAACCTCTGAGACTACATCTGCATTGTCTGCCGCACTCGTAAATATACTTAATATGGAGCTTGCTCCGAGAGTTACCCGTCATGGCGTTCTCGTTGAGGTCTATGGTGAAGGACTGCTGCTTGTCGGCGACAGCGGAGTAGGTAAAAGTGAAACAGCCATAGAGCTTATCAAAAGAGGACACCGACTTATCGCTGATGATGCCGTTGAGATAAGAAAAATATCAAATACATCCCTTATCGGTTCTGCTCCGGAAAATATACGCCATTTTATTGAACTGAGAGGTATAGGTATCATCAACGCAAGAAGAATATTCGGTATGGGTTCTGTAAAGCTGTCCGAGAAAATAGATATGGTCATTAACCTTGAACTCTGGGACAACAAAAAGGTCTATGACAGAATGGGTATGAGCAATGAAACTACTGAAATTCTTGGTAATCAGATTCCAATTGTGACTATACCAGTAAAACCCGGCAGAAACCTTGCTGTTATAATTGAAGTTGCGGCTATGAATAACCGTCAGCGCAAGATGGGATATAACGCCGCAAGAGAGCTTTTTGCTGCTTTGGGTCTTGATTATCCGGAGGAAGAGGAAACTGAGGTAAAAGTAGATTTTTAATTACAGGAGATTATTATGACTAAAAATGAGATCATTGAAATAACAGGCATCAGGGCTTCCGATATCTATATGAATGAGCCTATGAACCTTCACACCAGCTTCCGCATCGGCGGAAATGCAGATTGCTTCTGCGTTGTAAGAAGTATTGACATACTTAAAAAGACTATCGGCTACTGTAAAGCTAATGACATTCCATATTTTATAATTGGTCTGGGGTCTAATCTGCTTGTGTCGGATAACGGCATCAGAGGAATGGTAATAAAGCTGTCCGGAGATTTCGACGAGATATCTGATATCAGCGAAACATCTATAAGATGCGGCGCCGGTATGAGTCTTGCAGGAGTTTGTGTATATGCAAGGAATAACGGTCTTGGCGGAATTGAATTTGCATGGGGCATACCTGGTTCTGTCGGCGGCGCTGTGTATATGAATGCCGGCGCTTACGGCGGTGAGATAAAGGATGTCGTACAAAGTGTACGCTACCTTGACGAGGACGGCAATATATGTGAAAAATCAGGAAAGGATCTGGATTTCTCATATCGTCACAGCGCTTTCTCTGATACGGCAGATGTTATCCTTGATGTGACAATAGAGCTTTTCAGAAAAAATAAAAATGATATTTTCTATCTTATGAATGATACGATGGAAAAACGCAAAAAGAAACAGCCTCTCAACAGACCAAGCGCCGGAAGTGTTTTCAAGCGTCCGGAGACCGGCTATGCGGCTGCTCTTATAGAGGAATGTGGACTAAAGGGCAGAACTATCGGCGGCGCACAGGTCAGCGAAAAACATTCGGGATTCATTGTCAATAACGGCGGCGCTACTGCAAAGGATGTCAGGGAGCTTATTGAAGAGGTACAAAAAGTCGTTAAGGAAAAAACCGGCGTACAGCTCCAGTGCGAGGTCAGATTCATAGGAGATTGACTCAGAAGGGATTTTTATGGCTACAGATAATGCAAAAATGGATTTTATCATAATCACAGGTCTTTCCGGAGCAGGAAAATCAGTGGCAATGAAAAATATGGAGGATATCGGCTATTATTGTGTCGATAACCTCCCTCCCATGCTCGTTTCAACATTCTATGAGCTTTGCGAGAAATCTACTGACGACAGAATGAAAAAAATTGCAGTAGTAACAGATGCCAGAGCCGGAAATGTTTTCAACGACCTCTTTTCATCCCTCGATAAGCTGAAAGCAGAGCAAAAGAGATTCCGCATACTTTTCCTTGATGCAAGGGATGATGTGATACTCAGACGGTTCAAGGAAACAAGAAGAAAGCACCCTCTGAGTGAAAATGCTGTTTCTACAGAGGCTGCCGTTACACTGGAAAGATCACTGCTTATGCCTGTCAAGGCAAGGGCTGATTATGTTGTTGATACATCGCTGCTTTCTCCGACACAGCTTAAAGAGAGGATAAGCTCTCTGTTTCTGGGAAATATCGCATTAGGACTTACTGTAAACTGTATGTCCTTTGGTTTCAAATACGGTCTGCCAGCCGAGGCTGATCTTGTCTTTGATGTAAGGTGTCTGCCCAATCCTTTCTATATTCCCGAACTGAAAGAGCATACGGGTCTGGAAAGCTGTGTATATGATTATGTCATGCAGTTTGAGCAGTCAAAGGGCTTTGCCGACCGCATGATATCACTTGTTGATTACACTCTGCCACTGTACCTTTCCGAGGGTAAAAGTCAGCTTGTTATCGCAATAGGCTGTACGGGCGGCAAGCACCGTTCCGTCACTCTTACAAGAGTCCTTTACAGCCATATCCTTGAGACCGATCAGCGCACTATTGTGCATCACAGAGATATAAATAAGCATTGAAGGTGATAATATGTCATTTTCAAAGGATGTCCGGCAGGAGCTTTGCAGCGCTGCCGTTCCCGGAGAATCATTCAGACATTCGCTTGTATATGGGATGCTGCTGTTCTCCCGTACATTCTCGGAAAGCTCCATTACACTCACTACAGAAAGCCATCCGACTGCTCAGCTTTATTCAGAACAGCTGTCTGTACTGACCTCTGCAATAGTTGATATGAGGGTAAACCTTACGCACAGGGGCGGTGAAAATGCTGTTTACAGTCTTTCCGTACCGGATGAGCGTGACTGCCGCAGGATATTCGACTACTTCGGACATTCCCCGTCAGCCGCAAGTCTGCGGATAAACCGTTCAAATATTGAGGATGAGGACTGCGCCGCCTGTTTTCTGAGGGGCGCTTTCCTTGTATGCGGATATGTTACCGATCCGGAAAAGGACTACCATCTTGAATTTGTTGTACCGAAGATGAATCTTGCAAATGATCTTTGCCGTCTTATCGGTGAGATAGAGGTACTTGAAACTGAACCGAAGGTAGCAAGAAGAAAGGGCAGCTATATAGTATATCTGAAAGACTGCGACAGCATCGGTGATCTGCTTGGATATATCGGCGCAGGAAATGCCTGTCTGGAGGTACTGAATCAGAAGGTATATAGATCTCTGAGGAATAAGGTCAACAGGCAGATAAACTCCGAGACAGCAAACAGCAATAAAACAGCAAAAGCTGCCGCGAAGCAGCTTTTGGCTATTGAACATATACGAAAAACCAAAGGTCTTTCATGGCTCCCGGAGGAGCTAAGACAGCTTGCACAGCTGCGTATTGAAAACCCGGAATACAATCTCCGGGAGCTTGGAGAAGCCTCCGAGCCGCCGATAAGCCGTTCCGGAGTGAACCACAGACTTGCAAGGATAATTGAATTGGCGAAAGAAATAACTTAATTTTTCTTATCCTTCTTTTTCTTGCTTATGATTATAATTACTATAATTATGATTATGATGAGCAGTACAATTATTATGATTATTATGATCAGAGGATTTGACTTCTCCTGCTCATTTTTTTCGCTTGTCTGACTTTCGTCTGAAGCCTTGCTTTCTTCCGCAGCGGACACTTTCTCTGGAGCGCTGAGTTCTTCTGTGCCAAAGGTCAGAACATCAGAATAGTCGCTGTAAAAATCCTCGGTATCGTCCATGACAAAGTAACGAGCGCGAAGCTCTACAGGCGATCCTTTTTCAAGTATGACACCTGATTTCTCTCCATCCTCTCCAATGAGTGACTCCGCGAGATTTTGCAGAGCAAATACCATTTTTCCGCTTGTGATCGTAAGGTCACCCTGTAAGCCTACCCATTCGCCGTCCGGTACTCTTGCCTCGAATTCAACGCGGATATCGCCGCCCCTTGCATTTATACTTGTCAAAGCCTTTTCAAGCTCTGCCGGAACCGTAAGCGTACAGCTTATCTGAGGATAGCCATTGAATTCATCCGGATAGTATTCAAGACCGGTTATTACAGGAGGTTTTATGTCATCCTTTGTGTAGCTTACGGCTTCTGCTGCATCCTTTCCGAATGACGATATTTCCGACCACTCGGAAAATATGGGACGGGTGATCGTAGTATCATTTTCGATCTTTGTTGCAGTTATTGCCCATCTCACACGAACATATGCAGTATGCTTTGTCCAGTCAATAACTAAAAGTTTTTCATTGTCCTCAGAATCGGTATCCTCCAATGTGTATTGATCTTCCTTCAGCTGATCCTTTACTCCTGGTTTGAGGTCTGTTCCATAGAACCATTCAGTCGTATCATTTACAAGTCCGCCCCTCAGTATCCAGCAATCGTTTATCTTCTGGGGATATGCCCACCCATCAAGGATATCCCAGTCGCCTGTACGGACCTGATAATCCTTATCATATCCATAGCCTGTCCATTCCTCACGGTCCTCGGTCTTAACGATCTCTCCGTCCCAGTATTTTGTCCAGTGCCACCCGTTTTCAGGATCATCTATAGCCCAGTCTATCTGAGCTGATACATAAAGATCATCTATTCCATTTTCCTTACTGAGCTTTTCCATCGTTGCATCATGCGTAGCGGGGTCTGCCGCAGCACTCAGCCACTCATTCATAGATCCGCCCATGCTGTAGGTGATTTTCATTGTTGTCGGAGAATCACCACCATCCAGCCATCCAAGGGCAGTATTTGCAGGCTTCTCGGCCTCAAACGGCAGATCAAAGCCCTTTGTATCTACCTCTGCTGCCGCAGATATTGATGCTGCGGACATTATTATTGCCGCGCAAGCTGCTGATGCTATGATTTTTTTCATTATATAGTCCCCCTTTTTTCAAAAAGGCGGTATGCTGCGAGAGCATACCGCCTTATAAAAATTTCAGATCTTACAATTACTCATTGATAAGCTCTTTGTAGAGATTAATATACTCTGTTGCAGACTTTGCCCAGCTGTTATCACTTCTCATAGCTCTCTGTACGAGTATCCTCCAGCCGTCACGCTGCCAGTATCCGGCAATAGCTCTTCTGATGCAGGCAAGCATATCCATTGCATCATAGTTAGCAAATGTAAAGCCATTACCGCTGCCTGTTCCGCTGTCCTGAATGGAGTCCCTGAGTCCTCCGACCTCACGGACGATCGGAACTGCGCCGTATCTGAGAGCTATCATCTGTGAAAGACCACACGGCTCAGCCTTTGACGGCATAAGGAACATATCCGCACCGGCATAGATCTTTCTTGAAAGCTCCGGTATGAATCCATGACAAGCGCACAGTCTGCCGCGATAGCGTTCGTGCATTGAACGGAAGAAGCTCTCATACTCCCAGTCGCCTGATCCGAGTATTACGAACTGAACATACTCTTCCCTCATAAGCTGATCGAGAGCAGCTTTTACAAGGTCAAGACCCTTATGTGATACAAGTCTTGTTACCATTGCTATCATCGGGATATCTGGGTTCTGTTCCAGTTCCAGACGCTCCTGGAGTCTTTGTTTATTGACAGCCTTACCTGAGAGGTCATCCGCCGTATAGTGAGCATACAGTTGAATATCCGTTGCCGGGTTATAGGAAACCGTATCAATTCCGTTAAGTATGCCCCTTATCTTCCATGCTCTCGCATTAAGAATGGGATCGAGCTTATGTGCGAACCAGGGATCCCTTATTTCCCAGGCATAGCTTGGACTAACTGTAGTAACACGGTTAGCTGTTTCAATAGCGCCCTTCATATAGTTGATATCATCATTCCAGTCAAGCACTGATCTGCTGTTAGGCGGTATTCCGACTACCTCATCATATATTTCTTTTCCGTACTGACCCTGATACTGGATATTATGGATCGTAAATATTGTTTTTATACCGCGGTACCATTCATTCTGTGCGTAAAACAGGCTGTAGTATGTAGGAACAAGCGCTGTCTGCCAGTCATTACAATGGATAATATCAGGCTTGAAGTCGATATGGGGCATCATTTCGATCACAGCTCTTGAAAAGAACGCAAATCTCTCTGCATCGTCATAGTGACCGTAAAGTCCCTGACGCTTAAAGTAATACTGGTTATCAAGGAAGTAATAGATAACGCCGTTATATCTCGTTTCAAAAATTCCGCAGTACTGCCTCCTCCATGACACCGGAACAGAAAAGCTGGTCACGAATCTCATGGTATCCTTAAGACTCTGAGGTATATCCTCATACAGCGGCATTACGATACGGATGCCTATCAGTCTTTTTCTCAGTGCGTGAGGCAATGACCCTGCCACATCCGCAAGTCCGCCGGATGCTGCGAAGGGCTGCGCCTCGCTTGTTGCAAACAAAACTTTCATATCTTACGCACCTCCGATGTCCGTATCAGACAACGCTTCCCTTGCTTATGCACACAGGATATGACGAGAAGCCCTCAAGAGTTCTTTCGTCCTTAATTGTTACATCCTTATCAACTATCACATAGCTCAGGCTGCTGTCTGAACCGATCTTTGTATCCTGCATTATTACGCAGTTTGAAACCTTTGTATTCTTGCCGATATGAACGCCCTTGAACAGAACGCAGTTCTCGACCTCGCCCTCTATAGTACAGCCGTTAGCGATAAGTGAATTCTTTACGCTTGATCCAAGACCATACTTAGTCGGCATATCATCTCTTACCTTTGTATAGATAGGTCTGGCGCTATTGAAGAGGTCATCTCTTACATCAGCCTCCATAAGAGCCATATTAGCTGCGAAGTAATCGCTCATAGAGGTAATTATTGGTGAGAAGCCCTTGAACTCATAGCCATAGATATTAAGGCTCTTATATTCGCCCTGTATAATATCCCTTTTGAAGTTAAGAGTATTCTTGCTGATACACTTATTCACAAGGTAGATAAGCAGATCTCTCTTTATGAACATCATATTCATATAGAAGCTGCAAGAGCCAGTGAAGCTGCCGTTTATTGCGACATCTGTTACCTTACCCTTTGTATCGAGTGAGAAAACTGTCGGGTCATGGAGTTTTTCCGGGATAAGATCCCTCTTATATACAACTGTGATATCTGCATTATTTTCAAGATGCTTGCTGCATACATCCTGGAAGTCGATATTGCATACTGTATCGCAGTCTGTAATAACAACATACTCCTCAGTTTAGTTTTTAAGGAACGGCATTATACTGTTAAGAGTTGTAACTCTGTTAGCATACTCATTCTTGTCGGTAAACGGAGGAAGCATAAACAGACCGCCCTGTTTTCTGGACAGATCCCAAGCCTTACCTGTGCCGACATGATCCATTATAGACTGGTAGTTGCTCTTTGTAAGAACGCCGACCTTATTGATACCTGAATTTACCATATTTGAAAGAGGGAAATCTATCATACGATATTTTCCGCCGAAAGGAACAGCGCCCATTATTCTTACTTCTGTAAGCTGGCTGATAAGATCCTCATGCAGATTAGCGAAGATAATTCCCATTATATTGTTACCGCGCATTATTCTTCAACCCCCTCTACATTTTTGGAAACCATAGCCTTAGGAGCTATTTTTGCGCCCTCGCCTATTACAAGGTTATCGCCTACAACAGCGATGCCCCACTGATCCTTATCAACGATAGTTTCAGGTCTTGCACCGACAACTGCATTTTTACCGATAACTGTATTTTCTGATACTATTGCATACTGTACAACTGCGCCTTCCTCGATAACAGAACCCGGCATAATTATGGAATCCTGTACGACTGCGCCTGGTTTTACTACTACATTTGAGAACAGAACTGAGAAGTCAACGGAGCCTGCGATAGAGCAGCCGTCTGCGATAAGTGAGTTCTGAACCTCAGCTTTTTCATCGATATACTGCGGCGGAACGACGGGGTTCTTGGAGTATATTTTCCAGGACTCATCATTCAGATCAAGCGGAACATTCGGATCGAGGAGATCCATATTTGCTTCCCAGAGGCTGTCTATTGTTCCGACATCCTTCCAGTAGCCCTCGAACTGATAAGCGAACATTCTCTGTCCGTCGTCGAGCATTTTCGGAAGCACATCCTTACCGAAGTCATGAGAAGAGCCTTCAGTTTCCTCATCCTCGATAAGATACTTTCTGAGCTTGTTCCAGCTGAATACATAGATACCCATTGAAGCGTTCGTACTCTTCGGATGAGCCGGTTTTTCCTCGAACTCATAGATAGAGCCGTCCGGATTAGTATTCATAATACCGAATCTTGAAGCCTCTGCGAGAGGAACATCTATTACAGCGATAGTACAGTCAGCGTTATTAGCCTTATGAGCAGCTATCATTTTTGAATAGTCCATCTTATAGATATGGTCGCCGGAGAGTATTACAACATAATCCGGGTTATATCTGTCGATATAGTTGATATTCTGATAGATAGCGTTAGCCGTACCTGAATACCAGTCTGCGCCCTTCACCTGCTGATACGGTGACAGCACACGGACACCGCTGTTCATGCTGTCGAGATCCCAAGGCTGACCGCTTCCGATATATTCATTCAGTACGAGCGGCTGATACTGTGTCAGAACGCCCACTGCCTCAATACCTGAATTCACGCAGTTTGACAACGGAAAGTCAATTATACGATACTTGCCTCCGAAAGGTACTGCCGGCTTTGCCAATTTCTGAGTGAGTACACCAAGTCTGCTGCCCTGACCGCCTGCCAGCAGCATAGCAACAACTTCCTGCTTTGGATACATTTCGTATTCCCCCTTTAATTT
>CACZSM010000228.1 GCA_902783815.1 uncultured Ruminococcus sp. | reverse complement strand
GGCTGCAAACGCAGGCGGCGTTGCTACATCTGCTCTTGAAATGTCACAGAACAGCCAGAGACTTTCATGGACATTTGAAGAGGTTGACCAGAAGCTCCAGACCATTATGGTAAACATTTACCACAACATCGCAGATGCTGCAAAGAAATACGGCATGGAAGGCAACTATGTTGCAGGTGCAAACATTGCCGGCTTTGTAAAGGTAGCAGATACCATGCTTGCTCAGGGTATTGTATAATAGCTTAGCATCTCTTTTAAATATACCTCGGTGGCATCCGCACAAGTTTTTTACTGTGCGGATGCTTCTGTATTACTATATTAAAAGGGAACCTCTGAAAACCTCCTTCACGATCATTTTTTGTTCGTGTCCCGGTTTTCAGAGAACCCCAAAAGAGGAATATAAAATGATATTTGAATCTACAGACAAGGGAATAAAAATAAAACTGACCGATAAATTCGACCTCGGAAATACTTTTGAATGTGGACAATGCTTCCGATGGAACAAAAATACTGACGGCTCCTATTCAGGCATTGTAAAAGGCAGATATGCAGTAGTAACTCCGGAGGATGAGGATATACTCATCTGCGGCGCTGCTGAAAGCGATATGAACGATATCTGGACGGACTATTTTGACCTCGGAAACGATTACGATACCATCAGACAGGAAATTTCTGAACACTGTCCCGGCATAAAATGCGCCGTTGACAGCATCAACGGAATACGAATACTCTCTCAGGAACCCTGGGAGGCTCTTTGCTCCTTTATTATATCTCAGAATAATAATATCCCCCGTATAAAAGGTATCGTTGAAAGACTATGCGAAAACTTCGGCGAAAAATTTGACGGCGGCTATGCCTTCCCGTCTGCGGAGGTACTCGCTGATGCAGAACCGGATGACCTTGCGCCAATAAGAAGTGGTTTCAGGGCAAGATACATCATAGATGCAGCAAAAAAAGTTTCCTCCGGAGAAGTCGATCTTTCCGGCATGAGAAAAGCGCCCCTTGATGACTGCCGTAAGGAACTGATGTCAATTACAGGAGTCGGAGTAAAGGTCGCAGAATGTACGCTTCTGTATGGTCTTCACAGACTTGACGCATTTCCTGTTGATGTATGGATGAAAAAAGCTCTTGGCTCACTTTTCTGCGGAATAACACCGGCTGAGATCGGACAGTATGCCGGTATCGCACAGCAGTATATTTTTCACTACAGCAGACTTCATCCCGATCTTGTAAAATAGCAGCATTGTGCATAAAACTTCAATGTTTTTTTCAGTAAATAGGGCGAAAATGTGTGTTGACAGAATAATTTGCAGGAAGTATAATTAAATGTGGCGATTTGGCGCTTTCAGGAGACTTTTGCCGCATTTTATCCGGTATTTTCAGTCTCCTCCATGTAAAAGGATAAAGACGATGATAAAAGACGGAGGAAAATTATGAAAAAATTAGCTGCTGTCATCACACTGTTTGCAGTGCTCTCATCTGCTGCATTTTGCGGATGCAATAATAATAAACCCAACAACGACAATAACAAAAAAAATGAGCAGACAAGCTCTGTTACGGAACAAAGCAAGACTGAAAGCGTTGTTTCGGTCCCGGAGGAATCCAAGGTAAAGGTAGAAGACATCACCGCAGTTGAATCCAAGCCGGAAATAACCGCTGCACAGCTCGAAAAAATCAACAGTACCCTTAATAGATATAAAAACATTCCGGAGATCTCATCACAGTCACCTGTTATTAATGCTGAGGAGATTTCAAGCGGTAAGACTATTACTTTTATCCCGGATAATTCTAATAACTCATTTACATCTCTTGTTGAAGAGCAGTTCAAAGTTGCTGCGAAATCTGCGGGCTTTTCAAAGGTATCTGTCAAAGAGTCTGACGGTACTACTGCTTACTATATGCAGTGTCTGACAGATGCTATCGGCAGCAGTGATATTGTTGTTATGTACGGTGATATCAACAAGGATTCAATTGCAGCGGCTATCGAACAGACTCAGGCTAATGGTATAGAGGTACTTTCCGCAGGTAATGTCGGCAAAGGACAGAAGGATCATTATGTTGATGATTCCATTCCGATAAATTATCAGCTTTCCGGAAAGCTGCTTGCAGACTGGGCTATAAGCAAGAAAAAAGGAAAGGTCAATGCACTTGCTATAAATAATTCTGATTCTACATTATCATCTTCAATTTACCTCGGCTTTGCAGACGAGTTCAAGGAAAATGTCACTGCCGGCTACTGTACTGTAATGAGCGGTTCAAATATAGAGGTCGGAAACGGACTTGCAACAAAGATAAAGCAGTCTATAGAGAAAGACCCGAATCTCAACTATGTGATCGTATTTGATGATTCCATGATATCAGATGCAGTAAGCGGAGTTGAGCAGTCCGGAAGAAAGAATCTCACGGTAATATCTGCCGGAGGAAGTATATCCGCATTTGAAGCTGCGGAGAGCGGCAAGATAGAGATGCTTGTTGCCCACAGCTATGAATGGACAGCTTATGCACTTGTGGACTATGCCCTCCGTGTTCTCGGCAAGACAACACTGCCGCAGGAACAGGATGTTCCTGTTCGTATTGTAACTGCGGAGTCCATAAAGACGGATCTGAAAAAAAATTCCTACGCAGGTCTTAACGGTTTCTATGAAATATGCTTTGGCGACAGATTCGTTCCGGGCTACAGTACATTATGGGATCTTTGATGAACTGTCACGGAACACACTTCAAATGGGGAAACCCTCTCTTGCAGGGTTTCCCCCTCTTACTTTAATACTCTTTTTACTTCTTGCACCTCTATTCGTTACACACTGAAAAAATTTTGTCCCCCACCGCCGGGGGAGTGCGGCGGGGGGGGAAAACTGGTTAATTATAGATCATTTTATACAGTATGTCTTCATCATTGTTTTCCTTCATTAGCTTTTCTGCTTCATTTTTAGAATAAACCAACTTGTCCAAAAATAACCCTGCTAACTCCCTTTCACCATTTGATTGATATACAACAGCATATTGATGGTGATGATTTATATAGGTTATAATTATTTGTTCGGATTTATCATTAATATTAGGGTAGTAAATTCGTCTTGGTAAACCATATTTTCCACTATCACTTACATCACAATATGGTTGTATATTATTCACAGCCTCATTGAATTCACTGCCACTATTAGCAGAGGAAATAATTTCCAACAAATCATCAACAGTTAGCCTTCTTGAGTTTTCATCTATAAGACCTTCACTGCATGCTTCTTCAAAAGGATATTTTGGAGGGAGTATCACTTTGCTGACAGAATCATCGCTGCTTTCCTGAACAGGCAACACACTTGCAGTATCCAAGCCGGTGGATTCTTCCATACTATCTGCTGTTCCTGTTTTGCCGCACCCGGCAAAAACAGCCGCAGCCATTGCCGCAAGCAGCATTATGCTTATCACCTTTTTCATTTGCATTACCTCCTTTTGTCACCCTTTGTCCCCCCCCCGCCGGGGGAGTGCGGCGGTGGGGAAAATTTTAATCGGATGATAATTCGATTTCATTGCTATAGAGCTTGTACGCAAAATATTGTTTGTTGTTATTTTCATCAATTTCAAAGTATTTGCAGCCTTTTATTTTATAATCTATCTCATTAGTTGTAAATAACACAAAAGAATCACTTGGGTCGAACTTCTGATTATCTAATCTATAGAATAATCTGGGGTCACTTACATTGATTAAATAATCAGGATATGCCTGCAATTTTTTGATTTCTTCTCTAAAATAAGTCTGTCTTTCTTCTGCATCCTCTATTTGTTGTGTGCGAGAAATTAATTCCTTTAAATTGTCAATATTCAGCCTTTTTGTTGTATCAAACTTTATTCCGGCAAGTTGTGCCTGTTTAAACGGCATATGATATAATCCGCTAATTCCATAACGAATTAAGCTTTCTATTCCCTCATCTTCCAACAACAAAGACATCATTTTCAGGTAAGTATCATCATCAAAACCAAAAAACATATCTTCAAGATGTGCTACATTTGCGTAAATCGGCTCTTTGAACTTATCTTCCTTTTTAAATCCAAAATGGCTACAATACATATCTAAAAATCTTTCAGAAACTTTTTGTGTACTTTCCCATATAATCAGATCCTTGCGTACTCTTTCTGAAAATTGTTCTGCTGTCATATCAGGATAGTCCTTTGAGTAAGCTTCATACGAAGCTGTTTTACTTTTGATATTTTCCTCTGTTTCCTCCATCCCGTTTTGACGTATAGCATATAAAACAATTTCTTCCATAGTCATACTGTTTTCGGATATTTCCTTAACGTCGGAGGTCTCGCTGCTTTCCTGAACATGGGATTCATTCTGTGTTTCACTGTTTTCTTCACTTACAGAGGATTGTTCTGTTGGATCAACTGTACTATTTTCACTTTTAACATCAGAGTTATATGTAGAAACTTGTGACGATTCATTCTGACTTTCAGTTTGATTACTATTTTCTGTACTGTTTTTTCCAGAAAAAGAACAACTTGAAACAATAATCGCCAAAAGCACTATAAGTATTATTACACCTATTTTCTTTTTCATAGTTATAATCCTCCTTAGTATATCTCAATTTTATAGTCATATCCAATATCTTCATCAGTATTATGATTATATATCATAAGGTAATACTGATTACCCCCACTGAAGCTATAGGTGAAATAAACATTTCCTGTTGAATTATAGCTGGAAATCAGCGTTCCATTTCCAGCATAAAGGGCACAATCCACATCACCGTTAGTTCCGATTCTATCAATTTTGACCGTGTAGTTTTTACTAAGGAAGTTATCAAAATAATAGACATCCACATCTCTTGGAGAATCAATCATATCGTAGTCGACATATTTATCATTTACCGTATCCCGATATAACTTTTTTGATGTTTCAAAAAATTCGCCAACATCTGTGTTTTCTTCTTCATCAAAGGCATTTTCTGTTATTTCACAAGGATAAGGAGGTGGTTCTGTATGACTTGAAGCTCCTGCCGTTTTTGTAATAACCATAAATCTGATATAATTTTCACCATATTCAGTAGCCTGAGATTTAATATTTTCATTTGTGATAATGATATTATTGCCTCCATTTCCGTAATGTGATATTTCTGATGTGTTTATAACATCATTTATTCCAAGCTTATGCGACCATGTCCCGTCATTATGCTGCATATAAAAGTGATACGTACCTGGTCTATCGACTACAGCTATCAATCTGTTTTCTGAACCGTATTGTGCAACAGTAGAATTGTAAGATATGTATTCACTAACACTATAGCCAAGTGTTTCTAAATCCGATTTACAATTATTGTAATAATCATTAAGATTTCCATTATATGGCGCTTGAACATGTGAGAAACTGCCAGGTTCAAGAATGAAACCCGTGTGATTGTTACGTACATAGTGGTATGCACCATCTAATAAAAAACCAACAGAATAAGCATAGCAGTTAGATCTGTATTTTCTTGAATAAGTATTTCCGCTGAAATCATTAAAAGTATAGTTAACTAAACTTGGATTAAATTTTGAAAAATATTCATTTCTTGTTATTGTATTTGAATAATTAACAGTAAGACTTGGTTTATTGGTACTATCATTTGATGAAGAAAAAGTTTTATATTTTGCAGTATTGCTGTTTTCTGTATTTTTAGATTTAAGAAGTAAACCCTTACTAATATCAAATGAAGTCGGGTTAATATTCGGTGTTACATATGTTCTGTAAGAACTTTCATCACATCTTGCATCAACCCATCTTTTTACCGCTTTGGATACATCAAAGGAATACCTGTTCGATATAGGAGTTTGATGATAACCTTCTACTTGTGAAACAATTTTTGATGTTATGCACGAAGATATATAATTTGGATTTGCTGTGTTCCATGTAATGGTACTCTGACTCCAAGATTCACACTCATACATATAGCACTCAACAATAATTTCATTCGTATCACTATAATTTTTGTTATATAGCTCAAGATATGCACTGTTCACATTTAATGATGAATGAATATAATTAAATGTGGGCATCGAAAACCTTATCATTGTTCTTGCTATACCGTAATCAGCACATTTTCCAACCTGTAAGGAGCTGGAATTTCCAAATGTGTTGTTTCCATTGTTTGAATAAATTGTTGTGTCTTGCATACCATCTAATGGTTCATCAATCTCGATCGTCGGGTCGATCCGGATGGGGTAAACAGTTTCTTGGCGTGCAAGATATTCACCATCTACATGAATTGTAAGCCTGTATTCTTCGTTTTCGGAAACAGTCTCGGCACTCATTGAACCCATGGTGTTGTTTTTCTCGTCTGCTGTGAATACAATGACATCTCCGATATTCGCCCTGACTTCTCCGCTTTCATCCCGGAGATAATAAGAGCCGTCCTGCTCCCAAAGCTCCAGACCGCCTGTGTACAATGTGAAGCCGTAATCCGTTTGTCCTGTGTACTCACTCACCACAATATCTTCCTTGAAACCTGTGCAGGTCAGCGAATACGACAACGCAGTTCTTTCATCAAGCACATACTCAACCGTTTTGTGATCTTCACTTACAGCCGCCAAAGCTGCACTCTCAGCATCCGGCACAAGCCTTACAGCGGTTTCCTCATAGCTGAGTGAAATTCCCTAGCTAAGCTCTCCCGGAAAATTTGTTATAATATTGTTTTCGGCTGTTTCATAGCCGCCCCGTCCGTCTTCTTTTACTTTAAGCGAAATATCTCTGGTCTTTCCGCTTTCGTCAATATATTTTACCGGGTACCCGAAAACTCTCATGGTGTTTGTATCATCAGCATTCTTGAATACAAACATACTCAGATTTGTTTCCGCTTCGTAATCTCTGCCGACATACTTGTACCTTTCCGCTTCCTCCGGCTCTATCGTGTCCGGCAGGACAAAGTCAGGAACAACATCCGGAG
>CACZSM010000227.1 GCA_902783815.1 uncultured Ruminococcus sp. | reverse complement strand
TGTAAGTCGCATTTCATAATCCATAAGCGAACTGCATGAGCCATAAAGACCCCATGGCGCATTTGACATACGACTTCTTCTGTTATTTTCATAATATGATGGCCGTATGTCCGAAAATGTAAGGAACGGTATATCCTCTGAGCATTTGCTCTTATTTATAAAATAATATATTTCACCGTCATATCCGGCAGCTGAAGAAAATGATCTTTGCGCTATTGGTATAATTTCAAGCTCATCAGTTATTGTATATTCACCCTTGAATTTGCCTGCAAGTTCTCCGAGCTTTGAAGGTTCCTTTTCCGCTTTGATTTTATTCATAAGAAGATATGCTTCCATAATTGTGGAAAACAGGCTTTCAGTGCTGAATTCAGGAGAATGTGATAAATACGCCTCCAGCCTGTTGCCTATTTCACGCATTAGCTTTTCTCCGTCCGGGAAACCTGCATTGTGACATATCAGCGCATCAGATTCCGCATATTCGGCTGCATCATCAGGAGTACGAACCAAGCCGTCTGAAAACAGTCTTTCAATAAATGAACCACAAATATCTGCACAAGTGTTCAGTCTTTCAATATCAGCAGATGCACTTTCTTCAACAGGCATAAGGCTTTCTATATTTATAATTTTATGTTTCAGCTTCCATGCAAGTATGGCTGCCGCTTTATGCTTGCAAAGTTCTTTACTGTGACAGGTACAGGCAGAATATTCAAGCGGTGACAGTAGCTTTACTGTCATATTGTCCTCAATTATATCTACTGTTATTGTCGATAGTTCTTCCATTAAAGGAAGTACTCCGACTCTCGCTTTTTCTATAAATGAGTTGTAATATCTCTTTTTCATCGCTTTTTGCAGCTTTTCAACAGGGTATTCTTTAAGCTCCTTTTCGATCTTGTTTTCTTTTATTTCAGGCTCCTTTTTCTCTTCTGGATTACTGCTCAGAAGTTCCCTTTTAAGCCACAGAACAGCCGTTACTATATGTCTGCATATGCTTCTTGACGGACAAGTACAACTGCTTTCTGCAATTGTCGCAGGTATGACACATTTTGTCCCGTCAACAGTAATAAACGCTGAACCGTCAATAAAGCTTGCAGTAATATTCGCAGTTTCCAGTTCCTTGTATGAACGCTTCAATATGCCTTTATTGCTTATTCCAATCAGATAATCGTCATCTGCCTCTGAAAGTGATTTTTTTAGTTCTTCCAATAATATCACACCTCCTGCTGATGTGTTATTGTATCATTTTTCCGATATAGTCACCTAACTGCTCAGGAGTCATGGCTCCGACGAAGGCTCCCATATCTGCAATCTTTTGTCCTAAATTAACATCATATGCCGGATTTGCCTCACGGTCAAGCGCTGTCAGAAATACCATCCTGCTGCCGCTGCTTATTATATCTGAACAGGTTTTCAGCAGATATCCCGGATTACCTCCTTCGTAAAGATCGGTTACAACTACGAATATTGTTTCATATGGATTATTACATAGGCTCTCACAGTATGATACGGCATTATTTATATCCGTTCCTCCTCCGAGCTGAACTCCCATAAGTACCTCTACCGGATCATCTGCATATCCACTCAGATCAACAACAGCTGTATCAAAAATAATTAACCTCGTCTCAATCATAGGCAGCTTAGCAAATATTCCTGCCATAACTGCACTGTATATTACACTGTCCAACATTGAACCGCTTTCGTCAACGGCAATTATAACACGCCATTTATTGTATTTTTTTGTCCGGCTGCTGAAATATACATTTTTCAGTATTATTTCATTCTGTTCTTTATCATAGTTTTTAAGATTGCGCCGTATCGTCTTTTTGATATCCAGATTACGCATAGATCTGACATTGCTCGGCAAATTACGATTCAGCTTTCCGATAAGTGATCTGCGAAGCTCACTTTTCAGCTTTTCTGTAAGCTCTTCTACAACCTTACGAATTATCCTCCTTGCTTCAATAAGAACATCACTTTTCATAAGGTGCTTATATTGCATGACAGTTTTCAGAAGATCCATGTTTGGCTGCATCTGAGAAAGAACCTTTTTATCCGTCAGAAGCTCCGTAAGCCCAAAGTGGTCAAGCGCTTGTTTTTCCAGTATTTCCACTGTCCGTTTAGGAAAAAGTCTGCGTACCTTTTCTATCCATTTTGCAGCCTGCGGAACAGATGCGCCGCTTCCGCCTGATCTGCCTGCACGCATGATATCATCACCGTATTCCATGTCATATAGAAAATCCAGCGTACTTTCCATACTCATGAACAAGTCAGTTTCACTTTCCGTTCCTTGAAAATCTATATGTCCCTCAGCATTCTTTCCGAGTATAAGCCGCCATCTGTTCAGTACATCAGCATCATTCCTTTCAGTCACTCCCCCACCTCATTTCCTTTAGTATATCTTTTTCAAGAAGTATCCCGGCTGCATAAACATCCTCGTTTACATTCATTTCTTTTTGAAGTCTTTCAGCATCTCCATTATGAAGCTCTGCTGCTGACCTGGCTATCCTGTCTGTTTCATACGGAGAAAAATAGCTGAATGCCAGCCTCAGTTCAGGCAGAACCTCCATGAAATCCTCCATCTCAAACCCTTTTATAAGCGAATCAGTTATCTTTACAAACTCATCACCAATAAGTACAATATCTCTTGCAGTGGAGAAAAGTCCCCTTAAAAAAGCTGCGCCCTGCTTTTGTATTTCCTTTGATCCGGAAAGATATGCCCTTACAGCTGAACTGATTTCTTTTTTATAATTGCTGTCACTTCCGTAAAGCAATCCAAGTACAGCGCCGTAAACCGAAGGCTCAGGATCAGCTTTCTTTGTCATTGATACAAATGATTCTTTCAATAATTCAGCTTCATCACTCAGCAAAGAACCGCTTACAAGACTATATAACAACCGGCATATCCTGATACATTCTTCAGACCTTTCTTCTGTTACATTTATCATATCGGGAAGCATTGAAACAGCCTTATAAAAGCATTTTTTCAGGAAGTATTCTGAATTATGCTCATCTCTCTTATATAGCTCCGCCAGCCGCTCAAGCATATTGAAGTAATATATACCTTGTCCGATAGAGAAAAAATCACCATCGGAAATAATTATATTTTCCATCCTGTCTGAAAATTTTTCAGTTGTATCTATCCCCATAAGGAAACATTCAACATACAGCTTTGCTGCATTACTGCATTTCTGCACATCTCTCAGTTTTCTTATCGACAATACTGTACAGGCTTCCTCAACAGTACCTCCATAAGCACTGGAATCAATAAGCGCTGAATCAGTTTCCGCTGTCCTCTTATATGCCCACTGCTCCCGGATACGGCTGCGGTCAGAATTATTTATAATATCCGCTCCCTTTATCCTTTTTGCAAAATTACAGTCAAGAAAACTCATCTGATAAAATAAACGGCTTATTTCTCTGTGCATCGGCTTTGCAAATAATTCAAGCTCTATTTTCTGCTCTATAACACTTTCTGTTTTCAGCTTGTATTTTTTTGAAAGCTCTTCAAAATTCTTTATTATCGGCACTTTTTCAGCGCTGTCACAGAGCTTACCTATGTCACTTCCGGTCGCTGATCTGCTGAGAAGTCTTAACGGAAGATCGCTTGACCCGTTTTTTTCTCCTTTGATAAAACAGGTACCAACACTATCATATAACTCGTACAGTCCGGCGGAACGCTTTTCACGCATGGCAGCAAGTCCCTGATACATCGTTACAGCCGCTGAAATATCACTCATGGTTATCAGCAGCTTATCCTTTGCACACGCTTTTGCACAATCCAGCAATGTATCAAGTAAGGCATTTTCATATGCCTTATTGATCTCTTTTCTGTCAATAATATTTTTCCATACCCTATCATAAAATCCTGGGTTCTGCATTCCAGAGGAATATCCGCTCAGCGCATCTGCTGCTTCAAATGAATAACTCATCGCATAAACATCCTGTACCTTATCAGAAAAGCTATGCAGTCTGATCTTCTGCGGTCTTACCTTTCCTTCAATGATCTGATACAGTCCGTATGAATGGAAGCCTCCTGTTACTACAAGTATTTTTTTGTACATTTCTGACTTTTTCAGTATGTTCTCCGCCATGAAGCTCTCACGGACAAGGCAGCCATCTGCCATCATTTCTTCGATCGGCGTATTCTTTCTTGTGATTAAACAATCATAATACATACGCCTGATATATTCCTCGGTTGTGATATGAAGCGCATCTATTTCAAAATACTTCTCCCAGAATTCTTCAAAACTCCGCATACCTGTTTTCCTGCACAAAGCATTTATATATCTGCTTTCAGCAAGATAATGCTCATCGCTGTAGGAGGAAATATCCTTTTTCTCACGAAGTCCCTTTTCATCTGCTGTATTTATCAGTATATCACCATACGGCAGATCTATAAATCCACAGGCTATTCCGTTCTCTGATGCAAAACATAGTGCATTGTATTCCGGAGAGGTATTCAGAAATGGATAGTAGCATTTATACTCCCCTTCCTCATCATTTATATATTTTGCACTGTCCTTATAAAAATAATAAAATGCAACAGGCGGAACTGTTCCCTTATCCGTAAGGACTGGTATAAGTTTATCTGCATTCTGCGGCCCCTCCACAAGAATACAGTCAGGTCTATACTGCTCCATTACCCTGTAAAGGTGAAATGAACATCCTGGACTATGATGACGAACCGGATAATATAATATCCTCTGTGAATAGTCAAAGGGTATCATTTCAGGTATTTCCGGGCTGTGTAATATTCCTTCCATAATCCACCAACCTTTTCAGATCTCTGTTTGACTACCGTATTAAAATATGCCTTCAGCTTTTCAAGATCGTCTTTCGTATCCTTGCATACAGCGTTTACAAGATTCTGGGTAAGATCCTCAATACTCATCCCAGAATGCTCATAGTACCAGGCATTTGAAAGTGTCTGATAATATACAGATACCGCTTCCGCTGTACTCATTACCGCTGACGGCTTCTCTATCTTTATTCCTGTATCGGAAATACCCTCTCTCAGTTCATGATAGGTCATCGCAAGAAGCTCCGCAACATCCGTATCAACAGGCATACCTATCCTGTCAGCTGCCGCGCTCTCTCCTACTTCATTCATTATGATCTGCTTTTCAAGACGAATATCCTTTACAGGCTCAACTGTTTCAAAATTAAAGCGTCTTTTTAGTGCGCTTGACATCTCATTTACACCCTTATCACGGATATTCGCCGTTCCGATTATATTAAATCCCGGACGGGCAAACAGCAGACCTTCATCTTCAAGCTCCGGAATATTCAGTACCTTATCACTCATTACTGAGATCAGACTGTCCTGTATCTCTGCCGGGGTTCTTGTGATCTCTTCAAAACGGGTAATTATTCCCTTTGACATTCCTACATAAAGCGGCGATGGTACAAGCGCTTCCTTTACAGGACCTTTTGCAAGCAAAAGAGCGTAGTTCCAGCTGTATTTTATCATATCCTCTGTAGTGCCTGCTGTACCTTGTACAGTATTCGTGCTTACTCCGCTGATTGCTGCCGACAAAAGCTCAGAAAGCATGGTTTTTGCTGTACCTGGTTCTCCTACAAGCATAAGTCCTCTGCTTCCGGCAAGTGTTATTATACACCTCTCTACAAGTCCGTCATTGCCGAAAAACTTTTTTCGTATCTCAATCTTTCTCCCATCCGCCGTTGATACTGGTTTGGAAGAACCTAAAATAAATGTTCTTACAGCCTTTGGAGACAATACCCAGTTTTCCGGCTTTCTTCCTGTATCATTCGCAGCAAGAGCATCCAGTTCCTCTCTATAGCGTACTTCAACAGGCGGTTTTATAAATTTTTGTTCCATCTTTTTTCACTCCGATTTTTATAATTATTCTATGGAGGAACTTTGTCCCTCCCATACTATTTCTTTTTCTTTACAGGAGGAAGTTCCTCGAACATTGCCGGTATCAGCTTTTCAATAAGCTCTCTGTTTTCAATATCCTCAACCAACAGCATCTCTTTTGCACCTTCATAAGGCAGTTCAAAAGAAGCTCCGGGCATAATTGATTTTGCTGATTTCGTCGGCTTCACCAAAAATCTGTCGTCATATATTCCACCTATTACTTTTTCCTTATAATATATTATGTATTCACCCATCATTTTACGGTGTGAAATACCTTCAATTCCTGATAACTGATCCATTACAAATTCAAAATATTCCTTACTTGATGCCACTTGTATTGCTCCTCCTTTTTATTTAAAGCCGAAAAATTCCTTTAAACCCTTACAGGATATGAGATCATATGCTGTAAAACCATAATGTAATGTTGTCCTTTGTTACCCTTATATACTCCACTATCGTACCTACATAAATTATTCTTTCGATACAAGATACCTGTTAATTATTACTTTTTTATCTTTCATCGGGAGATATTCCTCATAGGTTTCTGTCAATACTCCACCACACTTCTTTATTACTTTATTTGAACCGATATTTTCTTCCATCGCATCTATTCTTACATCCTTATAGCCTTTGGAAAACAAATAATCCAGTACACATTTACAAGCCTCTGTCATATATCCTTTGTTCCAGTATTTTCTACACAGATTATAACCTATTACCGGAATATTATCTTCATATCCTACTATATCGATCCCTCCGATAAGACTCTTTTCTTCCTTAAGCTCAATCGCAAAATTTATCCTCTCCGGTTTTTCATATTCCTTTATCCACATATCCAAAACACATTTTGTATCTTCTATGCTCTCATGCGTATTCCATGTCAGATACTTTGTGACCTCCGGATCATTTGCCCAACCATAAAACATTGCTTCTGCATCGTCCATTGTAAACGGTCTTAAAAGTAATCTTTCTGTTTCAAGTGTCAATTTCATCAAATTTTCCTCCAAAATATTTATATCTGATAATTTACTACATTATATCATATTTTGTACTATATAACTACTATTTTCAACAAAATATAAAGAAAAATCTATATATCTTTATCATGACTTACCCGTCGGATTATTAAGGAAGCACTGATTAAATCCAGTGCCTGTATTGCGCAGTCAGGTTTTTCGTCAGATTGTATCAAATGAGCGCTGTAAACCTGAC
>CACZSM010000226.1 GCA_902783815.1 uncultured Ruminococcus sp. | reverse complement strand
CCGGATATCAGCAAAAAAAATTCTGAAATTCCGCGATAGTCCCCTGTTTTTTGCCGTGTGAGAGATCGCGCTTGAATTGTTTGGCGCCATATGATACAATGATAAGCAGAAATTGTAAACGGAGGCTTGATATTATGTCTGATATAGGAGAACAAATAAAAAAATACCGTATCGAAAAGGGTATTACACAGGAAAAGCTTGGTCAGCTTATCGGAGTTACAACACAGGCAGTGTCAAGATGGGAAAGAGGCGGAATGCCTGATGTTGATATCCTGCCGCTTTTGTCTGATGCTTTGGGTGTGAGTATTGATGCATTGTTCGGAAGAGAAGAACAAAGCTTTGAAATGACAATAGCGCGGCAGCTTTGTCAGATGCCGCGTGAAGAAGCATACCGCTACGCTTTTAATATCTGTTGGGCTATCGAGATAGGTCTTGTGGGAGATACCACCGTTCTGGATGATATTATGGGTAAATTCGTTGATGAATCAGTTACATCTATGAATAAAAAGAAGGACTATTTTGCTAAAATCATCCGTGATAACGGACTATCAAATGCAAGAATATCACCCGGCTTTCAGAATTTTTTCCTGATGGTCGAGCATAATGAGAGCCTCAGAGATCACCTGTCTGATATTGAATCCTTGCGCCGTGTATTTGAAATATTTGCAGACAAAAAGATGCTTAAGATCATTTTTTATATCTATACCCGTCCGGATATACCGATAGCGGCATCACTGATCGCAAAAAGCACAGGTCTGAGCCTTGAGGAAGTCGAAAAATGCATGAAGGTACTGTGCAGCAATAATATTGCTATTCATAAAATTGTTGCAACGGTTGACGGAGAAATGAATACCTATCTTGTTCGTCCCGAAAGCTATGCAGTGCCGCTGCTGTGTTATGCTGATGAGATAGCCGGGAATTATTCACAGCCGTTTTTCGGGAGCTTTGACCGGAGGAAACCGCTTATCTGAAAAAACTGTTTATTTAAGCTTTTAAATTAAACATAGCATTGAGTTATTGTTGTAACCATTGTAAAATCAGGTTAATGATTGATTGAAATTATTAAAGCAATGCTTTATTATATGTTCAGAGGCTAACCGATGCGGCAGAGTAGATGCGGCAAAGTAATTGTAATGAGTTGCTCATTAAATAGCCGCCTGACTGTAATAAAGGAGAATGTATCATGGAAAAATTCAGCTTGCTCTATCCCGAAAGAAAAACACCTTCGTACAAAACACTGTGCATTGAAACCTATAATGATCTGTCACTTGATAAAATACTCGACTGCATTACAGAAACTGATGCGGAAAAAAAGATAATCAAAGATATGATGATGAAGCTTGAGAGTGATCCCGAGGTGATTCGTTACAGATGCGACGTATTTGAGGATATATTCCGTTTTCCTGTTCTGCGTGAAAAGCTTAGTGATATGCTTGAGCAGCTTGAATATCTTAAAGCTATCGGAAGAACCTTCAAGGATGACTCGGTTGCTCCGATATGGCAGCTTATAAACCGTCTGAAAGAGCTTGAAACCTATGCGGACTGTATAACAGGTATTCAGCAGGCATTCAGAAAATGTAATATTAAATCTGCCGGACTGAAAAAGCTTGAAAAATATGTTTATTCGGTTTCTGAAAGCAGCGGTTTTGAATATCTGAAATCTGATATACAGAGCCTTCTGACGGAAACATCGAAGATACAGAGTATAACTCTGGGCGTGAATCTTGATGAAATGCTTTGTCCTGTTGAGGTCGGGATACTTTCCATAAACGAGAATAAGTTTGATCACTCGGGCATTCTTGATAATTTTCTCGGATTCTGCGCAAAGATGGGCGAGCTTATCAATTTGAATACCGGAAGCATGACAAAGATACATACTGCGGGTTCGACTGCTGATGAAGATCCTCTTATGAAAAACCTGAACCGCGCTGTTACAGATATGCTCGGCACTACCGTAAAGCATCTGAAAACAAAGCTTGCCAGATACGTTGATATAAGCGCTTACAGTCTTACAAGGTTTATACCTGAGCTGCTGTTTTACATAAGATGGGCAGATTTTTGTGACCGTGTGACTAATGCAGGTCTTCCTATGTCACGTCCAGAAATTCTGAGTGATTACAGCAGCACATTGTATTCAGAGGATATATATGACATAAAGCTTGCTATTCAGATACTCAACGGAAAAAAGATAGATATTGTAACAAATGATTTTGAATTTACTGAGCAGCACGGTATATATATTATGACCGGTCCTAACCGCGGCGGAAAAACTACATTCACACAGGCTGTCGGTATGATTTTCCTTATGGCTCAGCATGGAATATATGTTCCGGCAAAGCATCTTGCACTGTGCCCCTGTGATAATATTTTTACTCATTTCCCTGCTGATGAAAACAAGACAGTAAATCTTGGCAGACTTGGTGAAGAATCCGAAAGAATAAACCGTATTTTTTGCGACGCAACCGATCAAAGCCTTTTGCTTTTCAATGAGCCTCTTGCTTCTACATCATTTACCGAGGGACTTTATATTGCTAAGGATGTTTTGCAGGCACTGCGTATCATGGGCGCGAGAACAATATTCAATACACATATGCATGAGCTTGCAATGAACCTTGATGAGATCAATTCCACAGAAGGTACACTTAAGGCTGCATCGCTTATCACAGGTATCAGCGAAGGACAGAGGAATTATAAGGTTTATATTGCTCCTCCTGAGGGAGTAAGCTATGCAAGGGATATTGCCGAAAAATATGGCGTTACTCTGGATCAGCTG
>CACZSM010000225.1 GCA_902783815.1 uncultured Ruminococcus sp. | reverse complement strand
GGCAGTGGAAATGTCCTGCTCAGTCAGCTCAACGATTTCGTAGCCGAGTACAAGTCAGACGGTACATATGAGGAATCAAGCCTTCTGTCATAGTTGTAACCGATCTCTCAGTTTCTTTTCAGCATCAGCTTGCTTATCCTGCCTCCGTCAATGCCGTATTCACTCGGTTCTTCGTAACGCTTTACCCATTAATGAAAGGTTCTTTCACTTACTCCTAAGCTGCCCTCAGATGCGAATATGCCTTCGAGAAAAAAATTCTTCGCTTCTGTCCGGCTGTCCAATACACGCTCTTGACCGCAAATGGGGCATACCCTTACTTTAAGTTCTTTCGTTGTCCTGCTGTCAAGCAAAAACAGAGACAAGATTTTATGTCTCTTATGAATGAAATATACAATTAGCAGATATCCACATCTGATAACTATTTGTAGAATAGGGTACGAAGTAAAATAGGACAAAAAATAGACCGATCACCTGTTTCCAAGTGACCGGTTGAAGTTTAACGCATTATTATTCTTTGTGCTGCTATAATACTGCCATCATTCTGCGTTACCGTGTTTTCTTCGGATCATTCCTTACGATATGTCCCTCAGCATATACATAGTTGCCATTCTCCATTATAGTTCTGAGATCATTTTTATTCCTGCATATACCTATAACCGAGCCTCTATCAACAACATAGGTGTGTTCGCTCTCGCGCCAAAAAACTACATAGAAAGCAAAAGGACGGATTAGTTTGTGATCTACATAGTTCAGCAATCCCTTTGCTTCTATAAAGCCCAGCTATATTATCGCAATTACATCCATAACAACTCCCAAAAACTCAAAATGATAGGTTTTACCTATTCCTTTTCTCAGCTCTTTTATATGTTCGTTTCGGTACAAACGACTCAAATCATCTCCTTCATCGTCAAAAATAATGCCCGTGTTTGTAAACCCGTATAAGTTCGGATAATACACATTGCAACATATAATAAAATTCTGTTTAGGCACTACGGGCATCACAATTCTTCCGTATTCTATAGCCAACGAAACCTCGTGAATGATCAATTCGTTTTCCGGCGATTTCGGGCAGCGTTCTAAATCGTTGCACTCGGTAAGCACAACTAAGACAAATGTACTTTCCTCAGTTGCTCTGTCAATTTGATCCTCAAAATCGCCTTGTCTGAGTGAATAATAATCGAAAGACACATTAATTCCCTAAGACAAAAGGCGTTCCTGTAATATACTGCAGTACTCTGTCGCTATTTCTCTTCTATAGCTCAAAAACACATATACCATTTTTTTACTCTCATATCTTTATTAACACTCCACTGTTTATCAGTATTTCAAGTAATTTGGGGAAGAAAAGCAGACTCCATATAAATATTTAAAGTTTTGAAATCCGTTTTGCTAATGCTTTATCTATAGATTCATAATTAATTGCTGCTGTGCCGGCTGCGCGTGCTCCTGATTCAAGAAGATCTGAAATTCCTGAAAGATTATCTTTTAGAATATTAACTTTCATTTGTATATTATTCTGCATATTCACGCTCATAGAATCATTTGTAGATTTTATTATTGAAATAATATCATCTCTGATACTATCATAAGACTGTTTGAACAAATCCAATTGATCTGACTGTGCTTTGAGTTGTTCCGGAGTAACGGTAATTTTCGTTGATTCAATGATAATAGTATTGAATGCACCATTAACGGTATTTCTTATTTCCTCAAAAATACTTCCGGATCTTTTCTCTCTGCTTTCACGAATAGTTTTATCCGCCTTTTTATATCCCTCTTTTAGCTTATCCTTTATTTTTTTTATTTTCTTTGAAGTATCAGAAAATATTCCTCCCACGCCAAAAATAACATCAAAAAACACTTCTGTTTCATCAACAATATCCCAATGACCATCATCACATCTTGCCAAATCTATGGCTTGGCTGATCCACATATAAAGTGGAAAACCAAATATTTTTACATTAGCTAAGCCAAATTCCTCAAGAAGTGCTCTTATCGGTTTAATTCCGATATTGTTCTCTTCCATATATTTGATCATATAACCTGCCACCAATGCTGCACAATCCGGATTGTTCATAATATAATCAGCGATCTTATCGGTATCTCCCTTCACAATAGCCATATCAATTATTTTAGCAAGAAATTCTGCCACTTCTCTTCTGTCTGATTTGGGCATATTGTTGCATAAATAGCATGAAAAATCATGAAGAAATTTCACGCTTTCATTCTGTTCGGTTGGTGTATAAACCACATGCCAACCGTCACTTGTCTGTACAAGTTCAAACATAGAATTCGAAAAGTGACTCCGTGCTCCTGACGCTGTACCATCACAGTAAATCTGTTTTGAACCCGGAACATCATTCAATAAAACATTCACGAAGTCTTTTTTGTATGAATAGTCAGAAATTTTGCTGCTATTTGCTGCTATCTGCGCTTCATATTTATCTAAAAACTCTATGGAAAAGCCTTCTCCGTCCATAGATACACACTTATCAATATTGACTTGGTCGGCAAGAATAGCACAATATTGTGCTTTATTTCCTCCTTTTGAATGACCAACCAGACTTACACTATCATACTGAGATAAATTGTTCACATAATCAAGAGCCACAACCTGCGCAGGTGTATCGGAAGTACAAAGGCTAATCACATTATCAGGCCATTCATCGTTCAAACTCAGTGTTCCTCTGAATGCAACTACAGCTTCATTAGTCTCACTATTAGCAAAACAATATGCGCCTGCATCCTGATTATAGTCAACACATTCATAGTTTGCAAGTTCTTTGTCCGACCTTATAGCCATAATTATATCTTTCCATTCAGCGCCTGTAATACTGGTTCCATCAACCTTTAAACCATCAAGCTTTCCTATTGTATTATCATCCAAACTCTGTATTTTCTGCAAAATCTGTGTACGATCGTCAGGATAGGTCAAACCGAGTTTATTATAGACATCTTTGTCCATGTATGTTACTTGCTCAAGAAGCATAAGCTTTTCATCTGAAACAGCCATAAAATCCCCTCCGTATATAAATTACATTCTATATCTTGTAGTATTTACTTTTTCTATTATTGATATTGTTTCGTCAATAATCTTAGATACATTTTCCCACTCTTTATCCAAATTCTCCATATGGTCTGCTGTGTTTTTCAAGTATTTAGAATAAGAGGAAAGAAAGATTAAAATAATATCAATTCTTTTTAAATAATCATTCAGTCTGTTAATGTAACTTCTACTTGCTGGTCCATCCCAAGTATCGTCTATCTGACAAACTAATTTATAAAGATCAAATCGCAAAACCTTAAGTTCATTGATCTTTTCTTCAAGTGTAGTAATTGAAGATCTTATAGTTCCTACATCAATTTCAATTTTTGCCATAATAATTCTCCTTTTTTTGGAAATCAGGTTATAACCCTCATTTCCTTTAATCTTTCCTTAACAGAGGTTGTTGGCGGAGTATGGAACAAAAGACTCTCCGCATAATCAAAGCTCACATTATGATATTTCTGAGTAAAATCTCTGTACTCTTCTTCGGAAACAGATTTACCATTTATAGTGTTTGGTGTCGTTATTATTACATCCTGTCAATGATATAACACATACAGCTAATACAGCAATAAAAATCATTTTCTTACTTTTCATTTTTCTCCTCTTCAAAATGGCGGCTACTCCGCTGTAAAAAAGCAGCCGCCATTGCAACTATCTTTCCCGATATCTTACATATTCTACGACATGACTGATATTTCCTCCTTCGGATACGGCAGTAGAGTCCTCTCTTTCAGAAGAAGTTGAATCTGTTACCTTTTTGTATTCATTATACTCCTGCTTATAAATTTCAACTCTCCACCAATGCCATGACTCCTTGCTATGTCCGGTAAGTTTATATGTATCATCACCATTTGATGAACCACCATCAGTGGATTCAAATGATTCCCATTTAGTTGCGTATCCTCTAAATGCTCCGTTATTACCGTTAATCGGTTGACCATAGTAGCTGCCAATTAATCTGTTATTTTCACCACTATCTCCCGTATCATAACAATAATGCCAATATATATAAGATTTAAATACTGCTCGCCCAACATCTCTCTTAGTATTTCCGTCGTCATAAGAAGACATAGCCGATCTATTCATCCAGTAGTATTCATCACTTGAATTATAACCGTTTGGAAAACTACCAAAATAATATGTTCCGCCACCAGTCCATTCCCATCTGTCACTATATGTAGTGTAAGTGTATCTCCACTTTCGATCGACTATTTTCGCTCCATCAGGCATACTTTTTTTAGGTACCCAGCCAGATACTTCTTTTTCTGACCAATGCGCATAAATTGTATGATTTGAAGTATTATTCACAGTCGTGGATGATGTTATCAGTGTACCACCTGAGCTTGATGTGTACCAACCAACGAATGTATAGTAG
>CACZSM010000224.1 GCA_902783815.1 uncultured Ruminococcus sp. | reverse complement strand
GGGTGGAGTAGGTAAAACCACTACAGCAGTAAATGTCAGCGCAGGAATAGGAATGCGCGGGAAAAAATGTCTGCTTGTCGATGTTGACCCTCAGGGAAATGCTACAAGCGGTGTTGGTGTGGATAAAAGATCAATAAAAAATTCCGCCTATAATATTATGGTGGGTGATGTGAGAGCTGAAAATGCAATACAGAAAACTCAGTACGAAAATCTGGATGTTATACCGTCAAGTATCGGTCTTGCTGCGGCAGATATTGAACTTGTGGAAATGGAACATAGAGAGTCCAGACTGAAAAATGCACTCGCTCTTGTAAAGGATAATTATGACTTTATTTTTATTGATTGTCCTCCGTCACTCGGTCTTATTACTACTAATGCACTCTGCGCGGCTAATACCCTGCTCGTTCCTATTCAGCCGGAATATTACGCTCTTGAGGGTCTGTCTCAGCTTATGAACAGCGTCAGGATAATTAAAAGAAGATATAACAGCTACCTCGATATAGAGGGCGTACTGCTGACTATGTATGACGGCAGACTTAATCTTACTCAGCAGGTCGTGCAGGAGGTTAAAAAGTTCTTTCCGAGAAAGGTCTTCTCTGCCGTTATTCCGAGAGGTGTGAGACTCTCTGAGGCTCCCAGCTACGGTATGCCGATAATGTATTTTGATAAGAATTGTAAGGGTTCAAGCTCCTATCTTGAATTGGCAGATGAGATAATAACTAATAATAAGTAAGTAGAGGTGAGAAAATGGGAGTAAAAAAAGGTGGACTTGGAAAAGGTCTGGATCTTATTTTTATGGAGAATGAAACAGAGGATTCCAATAGTACAGTTACCCTTAAAATAAGCGATATCGAACCTAACAGAAATCAGCCGCGTAGGGAATTCGATGAGGCTGCACTCAGAGAACTTGCGGATTCCATCGCTCAGCATGGTGTTTTGCAGCCACTTCTTGTAAGACCTCTCGCAGACGGGGGCTATCAGCTTGTGGCAGGTGAAAGGCGCTGGAGAGCTTGCCGTATGGCAGGTGTGATGGAGGTCCCTGTAATAATCAGAGAAATGTCTGACTCCGAAATGATGCAGCTTTCTATGATAGAAAATCTCCAGAGGGAAAACCTTAATCCAGTTGAAGAAGGTATGGGATATAAGGTGCTTTCAGAAGAATATGGTCTTACTCAGGATGAAATTGCTAAATCAGTAGGCAAAAGCCGTCCGGTCATAGCTAATGCAATGCGTTTGCTTAAATTGCCTCAGCCTGTTCTGGATATGGTTTCATCAGGAGAAATATCAACAGGTCATGCAAGAGCTTTGCTTTCATTTGAGGATGAGGAAATGCTTATCCGTACCGCTAATTCTATAAAAACAAATGACCTTACAGTACGCGATGTTGAAAAGGCAGCTAAAAAGGTGAACGAAGCAAAAAAAGAATTCAAAGAACCAACTCACAGCCGTAATTCGTTTTTTGATGAGGTCGAATTAGCTCTGAGAGAGCATCTTCACAGAAGAGTAAAGGTGAGAACTTCTGGAGAGGATGGAAGAGGTATTCTTGAAATAGAATTCTATAATGAGGATGATCTTGGAGAACTTGCAAGAAACTTTGATAATGTGTAAGGCAACAAAACAGCTATTTACTCTGCTTATGCAGAGATAAAATAAAAAAGGAGAAATAAAAAATGGTAGATATCAAACTCATAAGAGATAATCCGGATGAGGTAAAGGCAAGAATCAGGAAAAGAGAAATGGATCTTGATTCAGTGGTTGACGAGATAAGAGAGGTTGACGCTGCAAAAAGAGAGCTTCTCGGTAAAACAGAAGCAATGAAGGCAGAACAGAACGCTGCAAGCAAACAGATACCTCAGATAAAAAAGGCCGGCGGAGATGCCTCTGAGCTTATGGCAAAAATGAAGGAGCTTGCTGCTCAGGTAAAGGAATCGGATGCAAAGGTGGCTGAACTTGAGGAAAAACAAAAATCACTCCTTTTATCTCTTCCGAATCTTCCGGATGAGGATGTTGTCGCAGGAGGTAAGGAGCAGAATGAGCCTCTTCATTACTATGGAGAAAAACCTGAATTCGGATTCAAGATGAAAAATCATGTAGAGCTTTGTGAAAATCTCGGAATGATAGATTATGAAAGAGGCGCAAAAATAGCAGGCGCCGGAAGCTGGCTTTATCGTGGCTGGGGTTCAAGAATGGAATGGGCGCTGCTGAACTTCTTTATAAATGAGCATATCAAGGATGGATTTGAATTCATACTGCCGCCGCATATGCTTGGTTATCAGTGCGGATATGTGGCAGGACAGTTCCCGAAGTTTACAGATGAGGTCTATTGGATAAAGAACCCGACAAGCAATGACGAAAGATTTATGCTCCCGACAGCAGAAACTGCACTTGTGAATCTTCACAGGTATGAGGTGCTTTCAAAAGAGGAGCTTCCTAGAAAGTATATAGCTTATACGCCTTGCTATCGCCGTGAAGCAGGAAGCTACCGCAGCGAAGAAAGAGGAATGATAAGAGGTCATCAGTTCAATAAGGTCGAAATGGTGCAATATACAGAGGACGATAAGTCTGATGTAGCATTCAAGGAGCTTGTTGAAAAGGCAGAAAGACTTGTACAGGAACTTGGACTCCATTACAGACTCAGTAAGTTGGCAGCAGGAGACTGTTCATTCTCAATGGCTCGTACATACGATATAGAAGTATGGATACCGAGCATGGAGATATATAAAGAGGTAAGCTCAGCATCAAATGCAAGGGATTATCAGGCTCGCAGAGGAAATATCAGATACAGGGGCGAGGATAAGAAAATGCACTTTGCTCATACTCTTAATGCGTCCGGACTTGCAACAAGCCGTGTGATACCAGCTATAGTGGAGCAGTACCAGAATGAGGACGGCAGCGTTACTGTACCAGAGGTACTTCGTCCGTATATGGGAATTGATGTTATAAAGCCGGAATGATAAAAGGAAACCTCAAAATAAATAATAATGGAACAAGCCAGCGATCAAAGGATCGCCGGCTTTTGTTCGTTTCAGGAGAATTTGTGACTTTTACTAAAAAAACTTAGTTTCGTAAAAATAAAATATACTCAGTGATGTAAAAAAATTCAGTAAATAACCAAAAAATGCTAAAGCAAAAATGACAGTTTTTTCGTGAAATGTAACAAAAAATTTAATTTTAAAATTCTTTAATAGAATAAAAAACAAATTTTAATGTTGTATAATCATTAATTATATATATAATAATGGAAAGATGAAAGGGAGGAATTACAGATGCTGACAGCTAACTTTGATCAGAAATTTGGTAAAGAGGGTCTAACCTTCGATGATGTTCTCCTGATACCTGGAGAATCATGTGTTCAGCCCAAGGATGTGGATATCAGTACATATCTCACAAGGAAAATTAAACTCAATACTCCGCTTATGACCGCAGCTATGGATACGGTCACGGAAACAAGAATGGCTATCGCTATCGCTCGTGAGGGCGGAATCGGTATCATCCATAAGAATATGTCCATAGAACAGCAGGCCGATGCTGTGGATAGGGTGAAAAGATCTGAAAACGGTGTAATTGTAAATCCGTTTTTCCTTACACCTGACAGATATGTGAATGACGCAAATAAGCTCATGGCTAAGTATAAGATCTCAGGCGTGCCGATCTGTGAGGACGGTAAACTCGTAGGTATTATTACTAACCGTGACCTCAGATTTATGAACGAAGCAGACTACAGCCAGAAAATCGCAGATGTAATGACAAGAGAAAATCTTGTTACTGCACCAGTAGGTACAACTCTTCTGGAGGCTCAGGCTCTCCTGAAAAAACATAAGATAGAAAAACTGCCCCTTGTTGATGAGGATGGCGTACTTAAAGGTCTTATCACAATAAAGGATATCGAAAAATCAGTGCAGTATCCGAACAGCGCAAGAGATGAAAACGGCAGACTTCTGTGCGGCGCTGCGATCGGAGGAACACCTGATGTTCTGGAAAGAGTAGAGGAGCTTATAAAAGCACAGGTAGATGTGCTTGTGCTTGATTCTGCTCACGGTCATAATAATAATATAATAAATTCTGTAGCAAGGGTAAAAAAGGCATTTCCGGATGTTCAGCTTGTGGCTGGAAATATCGCTACGGCTGAGGCTGCAAAGGCTCTTATTGATGCCGGAGCAGACTGCGTAAAGGTCGGTATAGGCCCTGGATCAATTTGTACTACAAGAATAGTTGCAGGTATAGGCGTTCCGCAGATCACGGCTATATATGATGCTGCTTATGAGGCTTCAAAGCATAATATTCCTGTTATAGCAGACGGCGGCGTGAAGTATTCAGGCGATATCGTAAAGGCGCTTGCAGCAGGCGGAAGCGTAGTAATGATAGGCTCACTGGTCGCAGGATGCGAGGAGTCCCCTGGAGACAGCGAGATCTACCAGGGCAGACAGTTCAAGGTCTATCGTGGAATGGGAAGTCTTGGAGCTATGGGCAGAGGCAGTGCAGACCGTTATTTCCAGTCCGGCAACAAGAAACTGGTACCGGAGGGAGTTGAGGGAAGAGTACCATATAAGGGACCTCTTTCAGATACGGTATATCAGCTTATGGGAGGACTTCGTGCAGGTATGGGATATACAGGCTGCGCTAATATACAGGAGCTTCATGATAAGGCAAAATTTGTAAGGATAACAGGAGCAGGACTTAAGGAAAGTCATCCGCACGATATACAGATAACAAAGGAAGCACCGAACTATTCATATAACGGATAAAACGGGCAGGGGCCTTACTGTTTTGCAAGCGCAGAACGGTAAGGCTTCTTTAATGGTAAAAGGGAACCCAAAAAGAAGGTGAAAGAATGGAAAAACAGGAAAATCCTCTGGGATATGAAAAGATATCAAAGCTGCTTGCCGGCTTTGCAGTGCCAAGCATAGTGGCAATGCTTGTAAGCTCACTGTATAATGTAGTAGATCAGGTATTTATTGGCTGGGATACAGGGTATCTTGGCAATGCGGCAACGAATGTTGCATTTCCGCTTACAACAATATGTATGGCAATAACTCTTACAATAGGCGTGGGAACGGCTGCAAGGTATTCATTGTACCTCGGACAGAAAAAATATAAGGATGCAGCGGAAACTATAGGCAATGGCATTTGTATGATGGTTCTTTTCGGAACACTGTATGCAGTGATAATAGAACTTTTTAACAGACCTATGCTTCTGGCCTTCGGCGCTACGGATAATATTATCGGCTATGCCGTGACATATACAAGTATTACGGCTATAGGTATGCCCTTTTTAGTGCTTATGAACGGTATGAGCAATATTGCAAGAGCAGACGGAAGTCCGATGTATTCAATGATATCAATGCTTATAGGCGCCGTTATAAATACTGTGCTTGACCCTGTATTCATTTTCGGTCTGAAAATGGGAGTTGCCGGAGCAGCCTGGGCAACCGTTATAGGACAAATAATATCATGTATATATGCTGTTCTGTATATCAGAAAGCTGAAAAGAGTTAAAATAAAAAAAGAGCATTTCAGACTTGTACCGGCATCAATGGACAGAACTATGCTTATGGGTATGAGTAATGGTCTGACACAGGTCGCTCTGACACTCGTACAGATAGTATTGAACCGTTCTCTTGTACATTATGGCGCAATGTCTGAATTCGGAGAGGATATACCTCTTGGTGCAAGCGGTATCGTAATGAAGGTGAATGCGATAATCCTTGCGGTCATAATAGGCATAATACAGGGTATGCAGCCTATTGTCGGATTTAATTACGGCGCAAAAAAATATGACAGGGTAAAAAGTGTATATAAATTAGCTGTTATCTGTGAACTGATAATAACTTCATTGGGATTTGTAGTATTCCAGATATTTCCAAAGGAGGTACTGTCAATATTCGGTTCCGGAGAAAATGAGGAATTGTATTTTCGCTTCGGTGTAATGTTTATGAAAACATTTTTATTCATGCTTCCTCTTGGCGGTGTGCAGATGATATCCTCTAATATGTTCTCCGCTATTGGAAAACCTGTTAAGGGAGCTTTGCTTGCGCTTACAAGACAGGTGTTTTTCCTGATCCCTCTTGTAATCGTACTGCCGCTGTTCATGGGTATTAACGGAATAATGCTTTCAGCTCCTACAGCGGATCTTTTAGCTTTTATTACTGCTATGATTTTTGTGGTTAAGGAAATGAAGGATATGGATAAAAAGAAAATTTGTTGTGATTAGTAACAGAATAAAACATTTTGATATGGGAATTTTTGTCTATTGGAATAATTTTGAAAAGGTTGAAAGTTTAATGATTATGTAGTATAATATTCAGTGTGTGTTAAATAGTCGTATCAGCATTAATCAGAAATAATACATAAAAAAGAAAAAGGATGAATTAATGATATGGAGAAACAGCCTCTGCTCAATACATATGTAAATAATGTTGATATGGAAGAAACAGTAGCTGAAATTGAAAGACTTATTGCAGAAAATAAAAAATCATATGTAGTAGCTGTAAATGTAGATGTTGTAATGAAAATAGAAAAAGACCCGTATCTTAAAAAGATAACTGATGAGGCGGATATAGTTATTGTAGATGGTAAACCGCTTGTTTGGATATCAAAATGGCATAAAATGCCAATAAAAGCAAAGATATCCGGGTCTGATATGGTCCCTGTACTGCTGGAAAGAGCAGCTGAAAAAGGATATACAGTATTTATAGTAGGCGGTATGGATGGAGTTGCTGAAAAGGCAAAGGAAAATATCGAAAGAGATAATCCTGGCATAATCATAAAGGGAACCTATGCTCCGCCGATGGGTTTTGAAAGGAATAAAAAAGAACTTGCACATATAAATAAGTTGATAAGCGATGCTGCACCGGATATTCTTATTGCCTGTTTCGGGTGTCCAAAGCAGGAAAAGTGGATATACGAAAACTATAAAAAGTATGATGCAAAGGTTTCAATATGCGCAGGGGCAACTGTGGATTTTCTTGCCGGAACTATGAGCAGGGCACCCAGATGGATGAGCGATCATGGTCTGGAATGGTTCTACAGATTTACAAAAGAACCGAAAAGAATGTTCAAAAGATATTTTGTTGATGATGTAAAGATAGTAGGACTTGTCGCAAAGTACGGAAAGAAAAATAAAAAGAAAGCAAAATGAACGAGGTTTTCACCCATCTTTAATGGTGGGTGAATTTTTTTGTAATTTTATTGCACCCTTAAGGAAAGATTTTGCGATATAATAAGTGAAAGCCGGTAAACAACAAAAAGGAGGCAAAAAAAGTGGATGACATCCTGTTAGCACAAAGACTTAAAAATAATGATGAAACAGCGCTTGAGGAAGTGATAAAAAAATTCACTCCTATAGTTTCAACAATAATAAACAACCTTGCCTGCGGACATCTCAGTACAGAGGATATAGAGGAGGTCGCTTCCGATACCTTCATCGCCCTCTGGTACAGTCGTGAAAAGATAATAGATGAAAAGCTGAGGGGTTTTATCTGCCGTATCGCAAAGAATAAGGCAAGGGATAAGCTGCGTAAGGCGGATGACGAGGAAATGGCAGATGTGGATGAAACAGTAGTAGTTGACGGTCTTATGGTAGCGGATCAGGTGGAAAACGCATTTGTAAATAAGCTGCTGAGAGAGTCTGTTGAAAGTCTGGGGGAACCGGACAGCGAGATAATAATTCGCCATTATTACTACTATCAGCCCGCATCGGAAATAAGTGAACGGATGAAATTAAATCTGGACACCGTAAAATCCAAAATAAGAAGAACAAAAGAAAAACTGAAAAAAATACTTTTTGAGAGAGGGTACACAAGATGAAAGAGAAATTTGTATTTGACGGTCTTGATGACGATATAAAGGAAATAGATGAAATGACAGTGATAAGTGATACAGGTGTTGATACAGAAAGGATAAGTGAAAGGGTAATGAGTACAATAAGGACAAATACAAAAGGCAGAAAAAAGGGTGCAAAGAGAAAACTCGGAGTTACGCTTATAGCAGCAGCGGCAGCAGTGACGGTTCTCGGAACGGTAACAGCAGGAGCAACAGGCAGCTTTAATGGAGTATTCGGTCAGATGTTCTCCGGAGAAGCAGCAGACGGAATGTATGCAGGCGGAAATGTAAATATAAGCAGCAGTATCATGGATGTTGATTTCAAGGGTATTGCCGGAGATAATGAGGAAGTCTATGGTCTTATGACAATGAAGAAAACAGACGGCTCCAAAATATTTGAAGGCGATCCGGATAACTGTTTTGCTGTAAGAGAAGATGATAAGCCGGATGTAAGCTGTACAAGATCACTTCTGGATCAGATGTCAGCAAAACTTTTCTATCATGCTAATTCCGGTGAGGGTGATATTGAATATGTGGTGACAGATAACTATACGGTCGAAGCATTGGTCAGCTACAACGATACTGAATTCAATATAATAGGCGAAACACTCAGCTTCAATGAAGATAACTTTGTTATTTATCAGGTGGATAAGGTACTTATGAGCGCTGATGAAATAAGAAGGACATATCAGGAACACAGTGATGAAAATGATCCCTACTGGGCAGATGGTCTTAGTGTAGTTGAAAAGCTGGAAAGGGATATAAAAACAAAATCAGATGACCAGGTAGTAAACTATGACCATAAAGGAAATATATCACTGATGACAAGAACAGTTGTAGATATTGATATTCATGGCTCGGTAAAGCTCAACTACAGGAATACATCAAGGTCTTTCAAGGAGGCAGAGGGTATTAAGACAACTTACAGCGGCAGTGATGTAACAGTGACCTCACTTGAAATACGCCCGTTCTCCGTAAGAATAGGACTTGTATATCCTACATCGGATGTTGATGAACTTGCTGATATCAATATGAATGAATCTCCGGATGCCGAAAATACCGTGACTGTAACACTCAGGGACGGCAAAACATATTCAAGCAGCGATACTCCTTTCTTTATGAGTGACAATAACCTTCGTCTGACATATAAATTCTATGGCGAAACATCAAGGGCTGTTATAGATCCGGAACAGGTAAGCAGTGTGGTATATAATGGCACGACTCTCTATCAGGCAAAATAATCACTGAAAAATTGAATTATGTAAGTAAGACCAACAGGAAACTGCTGGTCTTATTTTATTGATGGAATTATAATTCGTTATAAGAATTATAATTGAAGTTTTTTGTACTATAATATTCATCAGATGAATGGCGTTTTATGACGATGCAGGCGGATTATTTTGAAAATCAGGTGCTTGCTGCCGTATTTTGACAGTTTTTATAAGGAGAAGTAAAATGGTTAGAATAGGACTCGATATCGGCTCGACAACTGTTAAATGTGTTATAATTGATGAAAAGAATAATATTTTGTATAAAACCTATGAAAGACACTATTCTCAGATAACAAGTAAAATATCAGAATTGCTGAAAACAGTTGTAAAGCATATACCAGAGGGCGAAAAAGCTGCAATAGCAATGTCCGGATCAGCCGGAATGGGCGTTGCAGATGCCTGTGGAATAGATTTTATCCAGGAGGTTTATGCTACAAGGGTCGCTGCAAATACATTTATTCCTAATACGGATGTCGTAATAGAACTTGGCGGCGAGGATGCAAAAATATTGTTCCTCTCCGGAGGTATGGAAGTGCGTATGAACGGCTCATGCGCCGGCGGTACCGGAGCATTCATAGATCAGATGGCTACTCTGCTTAATGTGCCGATAGAGGATCTTAACGGTCTTGCGGAAAAGCATGAGAAAATATATACCATTGCTTCACGCTGCGGCGTTTTCGCAAAAACGGATATACAGCCTCTGCTTAATCAGGGCGCAAAAAAAGAGGATGTTGCCGCAAGTATTTTTATGGCTGTCGTAAACCAGACTATCGCGGGTCTGGCTCAGGGCAGGGAAATAAAAGGACAGATAGTTTATCTCGGAGGCCCCCTTACATTTATTCCTCAGCTCAGAGCTGGATTTGATAAGGCTCTGAAAACTACGGGTATCTGTCCGGAAAATTCACTTTACTATGTTGCCGCCGGAGCAGCTCTCTGTGCGGAAAAAACTGTGGATTTTGCAGATGCTGAGTCTAAAATAGAACACTATAAGGGCAGCGGAAATTTCGCATTCAATAAACCACTGTTCAGAAATGAACAGGAGCTTGAGGAATTCCGCAAAAGACATGATAAGGCAAAGGTCGAAAAGGGTACTCTCGATGGATTCAAGGGAAAGGCTTTTATCGGTATTGATGCCGGCTCAACAACTGTAAAGGGTGTTGTAACGGATGAAAAGGGAACTTTGCTGTATTCTGAATATATGTCAAACAGCGGAAACCCTGTTCCTATCGTAAGACAGTTCCTCACAAATGTATATGAGAAATGTCCGGGCATAAAAATAGCCGGTTCAGCTGTGACAGGCTATGGCGAGGAAATAATTAAAAATGCCTTCGGAGCTGATATCGGAGTCGTTGAAACTATCGCACATATGACAGCTGCTAAACGCTTTATGCCGGATGTTGAATTTATTATAGATATCGGCGGTCAGGATATAAAGTGCTTTAAGATAAGAAATGGTACAATAGATAATATATTCCTGAATGAGGCCTGCTCGTCAGGCTGCGGATCATTTTTGCAGACATTCGCAAATGCACTCGGCTATTCCGCTGAGGAATTTTCAAAAATAGGTCTGCTTGCAAAACAACCTGTTGACCTCGGTTCAAGATGTACCGTGTTTATGAATTCCTCGGTAAAACAGGCTCAGAAAGATGGCGCTACTATTGAGGATATATCCTCCGGATTGTGCCTCAGCGTTGTAAAAAATGCACTGTATAAGGTCATCCGTGTTTCAAGTCCGAGAGAGCTTGGCAGAAAAATAGTAGTACAGGGAGGAACTTTCCTGAATGATGCCGTACTGAGAGCTTTTGAACAGGAAATGGGAGTGGATGTTATCCGTCCGGATATATCAGGTCTTATGGGAGCATATGGCGCTGCACTGTATGCAAAGGAAAAAATGACCGCAGGAAGGGAATCTACTCTGCTCAGCCTTGAAAAACTTAAAAATTTCAAGCATGAAATAAAAGCTGTAAACTGCGGCGGCTGCAGCAATAACTGCCGTCTTACGGTAAATACATTCAGCGACGGACGCAGATTTATCGCAGGAAATCGCTGCGAAAAACCAGTTACAAAAAAAGCGCCTGACGATAGCTTCAATATATATCAGTATAAACTGAAACTGCTCGGAGAATATCAGCCTGTTGAGGGAAAAAGAGGTAAGATCGGCATACCTATGGGACTTAATATGTATGAGCTTCTTCCGTTCTGGCATAAATTCCTGACAAAGCTGGGATTTGAAGTAGTTGTATCGCCGCTTTCCAACAGAAAGCTGTATCTCCACGGACAGCAGACTATTCCTTCTGATACAGTATGCTTCCCGGCAAAACTTATTCATGGTCATATACAGTGGCTGCTTGACAATGGTATAAAGCAGATATTCTACCCTTGTATGTCATATAACTTTGATGAAAAACTGGGAGATAATCACTATAACTGTCCTGTAGTAGCATACTATCCGGAGGTCATCCATGCAAATGTACGCGGTATAGAGGGAATAAAATTCTTCCATGAGTTTGTAGGCATACACCGCCCTAAGGATTTTCCGAAAAAGATCCATGCCGAACTGCTTAAATACTTTGATGATATAACTCTGAAAGAGGTAAAAGAGGCTTCAAAGGCGGCTTACGCTGAATACGATAAGTATATAAATAAAATAAGGGATTACGGAAATGATATCATAAAAAGGGCGCAGCAGGAGGGCAAGGAGATAATTGTGCTTGCCGGCAGACCCTATCATGCGGATCCGGAGATAAATCATGGTATAGATAAGCTGATAACAGGCTTCGGAGTAGCTGTGGTATCAGAGGATATCGTAAGCAATAAAGAGGCGGCAAAGGTAAAGACAAGTGTTCTTAATCAGTGGACATACCATTCAAGAATGTATGCTGCGGCTGAATATGTGAGTCATCACAAGGATATGAACCTTGTACAGCTTGTGTCCTTCGGCTGCGGAGTTGACGCTATCACTACTGACGAGGTAAGAGCAATACTGGAAAGATATGGCAGAATATATACGCAGATAAAAATAGATGAAATAACAAATCTGGGCGCTGTCAAGATAAGACTGAGAAGCCTGCTTGCGACAACGGGCGGAGAAAAACAGTGATCAGCAGTTAAGGAGATAAAAATGGCTAAATTAGTATATGATGAGACCGGCAGACTTATCTTTACAAAGGAAATGAAAAAGGAAAATTATACCATACTCATTCCTATGATGGCAAAGATACATTTTGAGATAATGAAAAATGTGTTTGTGCATTACGGCTATAACTGTATATTGCTGGAAACAGAGGGACCGGAAATAGCTCAGGTCGGATTGAAATATGTGCATAATGATACCTGCTACCCGGCTCTGCTGGTAATAGGACAGCTTATCCATGCTCTGCAAAGCGGAAAATATGATACGAATAAGACTGCGCTTATGATAACTCAGACAGGCGGCGGCTGCCGCGCATCGAATTATATACACCTTCTGAGAAAGGCACTTGTCAAGGCTGGATATGATAATGTTCCGGTAATATCACTGAACCTTTCAGGACTTGAAAAAAACAGCGGTTTTACTATGACAGTGCCAATGGTAAGAAGAATATCCGCTGGTCTTATATACGGCGATATGATAATGGCGCTGGATAATCAGACAAAACCGTATGAGGTGAATAAGGGCGAAAGTCATGCACTTGTTAAAAAGTGGATAAAAAAACTTACGGATGTTATGGCTGATGGTCACGGCTTTACAAAAAATGAGCTTGCCGCAAATCTTGATGAGATCGCAAAGGATTTCGCTGCCGTAAAGGTTGAAAGAACACCTAAAATAAAAGTGGGTATAGTCGGAGAGATATATGTAAAATATTCCAGTCTTGGCAATAATAATCTTGAAGAGTTCCTTTATGAACAGGGCTGCGAGGTCAATCTGCCGGGAATACTGGGATTTGCACTGTTTAAGGCTGATAACCGTCTGGAGGACTATAAACTGTACGGCGGCAGCAAGGTAAAATATATCGTAGTAAAGAAGTTTTTTGACTACCTTTCAAGTCTGGAGGCTCTTATCATAGAGAGTCAGAAAAAGTATGGGTTCCGTCCTAATGGAACATATGCTCATACGAAATCTCTTGTAAAGGGTATGGTCGGATACGGAAGCAAGATGGGAGAGGGCTGGCTCCTTACGGGAGAAATGCTGGAGCTCATTGAAAGTGGATTTGAAAATATCGTATGCACTCAGCCTTTCGGATGTCTGCCTAACCATATCAACGGCAAGGGTATGATAAGACCAATAAAAATGGCGGATCAGAGGGCTAATATCGTAGCTATAGACTATGATCCCGGTGCGCCGAAGGTCAATCAGGAAAATCGTATAAAGCTGATGCTGGCTGTTGCAAAGGAACAGCTTGCAAAAAAAAGTGAAGAATGATACATATGAAAGAATTTTTAAAAATATCTTTAATCTCAATTATCCTTTTTACCGCCGCAATACTACCGGATCTTTCTGCGGCGGTTTTTTCTTATAAGGGCGGTTATGTGATTTTTATATCTGCCGTGCTTTTTATTGCCGCAAATCTTCTTCTGCCGGGTAAAAGATCTGTACTTCCGGTAAAGCTGCAGATCGAAAAAAGCGGCAGAGAACTGCTTTGTGCATTTCTTATTGTATTGCTGCCGGAACTTGTTTACGGTATCGTATCGGCAAATCATATGAATGGTCTGTTCAGAGAAAACTTCTGGGGTATGGCTTTTATCGTATATCTTATGGAGCTTGTTGTATTCTGGAACGGTATTATCCGCGTATATCTGACATCCTCAATGATGGGAACAAGACTCAGGATAGTCGGGATACTTTGCGGAATGATACCAGTAGTAAATGTGATAGTCCTGCTGAAAATAATATCCGTTGCCGGGAGCGAGGTAAGAATGGAGGAAAAACGCTGCCTTAATGATATCGAGCGCAAAGGGAAAAATATTTGCAGAACAAAATATCCTCTGCTTATGGTACATGGAGTGTTTTTCCGCGATCTTGAAAAATTTAATTACTGGGGAAGGATCCCTGAGGAGCTTGAAAAAAATGGCGCGGTCATTTATTACGGAGAACAGCAGTCGTCACTTAGTATTGCAGACAGCGGTAAGGAGCTTGCAGAAAAAATAGAAAGTATAGTGCAGACTACAGGATGCGGTAAGGTCAATATTATCGCTCATTCAAAGGGCGGTCTTGACAGCAGATATGCAATTTCAAAATGCGGCTCGGAAAAGTATGTGGCATCGCTTACAACAATTAATACTCCCCACAGGGGCTGTGTTTTCGCTGAGTGGCTTTTTGACCATCTCCCGGAAACTGTCAGAAATGGCATAGCTGAAAAATATAATTCTGCATTCAGACTTTTGGGAGATACTACTCCGGATTTTATTGCGGCTGTCGTTGATCTGAAATCATCTTCATGTGAGAAATTCAACAGGGAAACTCCTGACAGTAAAAATGTATATTATCAGAGTGTCGGGAGCAAAATAAATAAACCGATAAAAAGCGTATTTCCGCTGAATATGTCCTATATGTTTGCAAGGTTCTTTGACGGCCCTAATGATGGTCTTGTTACGGTTGAGGCTTCAAAATGGGGTGACAGGTTCATTTACCTTGAATCAAAAGAAACGGATGGGGTATCTCATGCGGATGTTATAGACCTTTTCAGACATGATAAAAAGGATCTTGATATCAGGGAATTTTATGTCGGTCTGGTGAGCGATCTTAAAGAAAAGGGATTTTAGGAATGGGGTTTTACTGATGAAGAAATGGGAAAAGCTGCCGGATAAGCTGAGAACAGATGCTGTTCGTCCATATTACGATATGCTTTCAAAAAGATGGTTCAGTCTTGCCCTTAAACGGCTTATGGATCTTATCATAGCGCTTATACTGACAATTATTGCTATGCCGTTTATGCTTATTATAGCGGTATGGATAAAAATTGATTCAAAGGGTCCTGTGATGTTCAGACAAAGAAGAGTGACGACATACGGCAGAGTGTTCCGTATATATAAGTTCCGTACAATGGTAACGGATGCAGAAAAAAAAGGCGCACAGGTGACTGTCGGAAATGACAGCCGTATAACCGGTGCAGGAAGATTCCTGAGAAAATGCCGTCTGGACGAGCTGCCGCAGCTTTTTAATGTACTTCTGGGAGATATGAGCTTTGTGGGAACAAGACCGGAGGTTGAAAGGTATGTTGACAGATATACAGATGAAATGTATGCAACTCTGCTGATGCCAGCCGGTATAACCTCCCTTGCAAGCATAAAATTCAAGGACGAGGACAGGCTCCTTGAGGGCGCCGCTGACCCGGAGGAAACATATGTAAATGTTGTACTGCCGCAGAAGATGGAATACAATCTGGAATATATCAGGAAATTCAATATATTTTATGATATAGGTCTTATGTTCAGAACGGCAGCGGCAGTAATAGGATAAAAAATAATGTCCGGCGCAGATATTGACTCCGCAAGCGCCGGACTTTTATATTTGCTGAAAAGCTGTTGTTCCTTAAAGCAGCGCTTCCGGATCGATCATATCTCCGTTCAGGGTCATCTCTAAATGCAGATGCTCCTTGTCAAGTACCTCTGAGGGTATTTTGCCGACATACGCTATGGTGTCTCCGGCGGCGACGGTATCTCCCTCGTGTACTACAGTAGTATCTGTAACGCCGCAGTAAAGGGCAGTATATCCGCCTTCGTGCTCTATTTTTACTACATTGCCAAGCATCGCATCCTTATATACGGATGCTACCTTCCCGTTTAGCACTGCGCGAACCGGACTTCCGGATCCTGCACTGATGTCAATTCCGCTGTGTGTGCGCCAGTCATTCATTGTTACTGATCTGAGTGGCTTTTTGATGCTGAATGGCTTGACGATATCTCCGCTGTCTATCGGTAATACGGCTTTGGGCGCTGTATTTTCCGTTACAACAGGCTTTGCATCAGCAGTATCAGGATTTTTCGTATTCTCCTGAGAGCTGCTTTCCTTTGTATCGGAGTTTTCCTTTTTTGTCTGGGGCTTACTTTCCTGGACGGGTTTTTCTGGTCGGCTGTAGCTCTGACCGCTTACTTCTTCATTGACCTTTTGTTCTTCGGACTGTTCACTGATCTCCTCCGGCGCATCCATATATTCCTCTATATTGCCGTAAGTAGTCCAAGCCGCGCCAAGCACTGCCGCAAGGCATACTGCAAGAGAAATATAGAATGGTATATTTTTCCGGATAGAGCTTTTCTGAGCCTTTTCTTCTTTCATACTGTACATTATCGGCACCTCCGGTTTTATTATTGGCAGAAATGCAGATAATATTCCTGTCACGGAAATCAATTTTCAAAAAATCGAGGAATACAGGCAACGGAAAGAGAGAATAACGAATAACGAATAGAGAATAGTGAATAGAGT
>CACZSM010000223.1 GCA_902783815.1 uncultured Ruminococcus sp. | reverse complement strand
GTATAAGTGAGGACAAATTGCTTTGGTACGCCTCGGCTCTTGAATCTAAAAGCGAACATCCCCTTGCAAAAGCGATCACTGAAAAGACTTCCGGTATGAGTATTCCTGAAACGGAAGATATCAGATTTTTTGCAGGAAATGGACTTTCAGCTGTTCTTGACGGAAAGTTGATTGAGGGTGGCAGTTATAAGTTCATATCGGAGAAATACGATATTCCCTCTGAATTTGCTGCAAAAGTGACGGAGCTTTCAGATCAGGGAAAGACACCTCTGCTGTTTGCGAGGGGCGGCAGCTTTATCGGTATAATTGCCGTTGCCGACACAATAAAAATTGATTCAGCAGACGCAATAAAAGAACTCAAAGGCATGGGAATAGAAGTATTCATGCTTACAGGGGATAATGAACGGACTGCAAAAGCGATTGGCAGACAGGCAGGCGTTGATAATGTTATTGCAGGAGTTCTCCCGGAAGGCAAGTCAAAGATAATTGACAGGCTGAAAAAGCAGGGAAAGGTTATTATGATCGGTGACGGCATTAATGATGCTCCGGCTCTGACCGCGGCTGATACAGGCATTGCAATAGGTGCAGGCGCAGATATTGCGATCGATGCAGCGGATATTGTTGTCATGAAAAACAGACTGACGGATGCTGCTGCCGCTATACGGTTAAGCAGGGCGACCGTCAGAAATATACACGAGAATCTTTTTTGGGCGTTCATATATAATGCTGTCTGCATACCGCTTGCAATGGGTCTTTATGGTATAGGACTAAAGCCGGCTTATGGCGCAGCTGCTATGGCGCTGTCGAGCTTTTGTGTATGTATGAATTCTCTCAGGCTGAATTTTGTCAGGATACATGACTCAGGTCATGATAAAAAAATAAAAACCAGAAAAACTGTAACGGAGGAAAAAACTATGACAAAAACATTGAAAATTGAAGGTATGATGTGCGCGCACTGCGAGGCAAGAGTAAAGAAAACTCTTGAAGCAATTGACGGTATCGAGAGTGCCGTTCCCGATCATAATACGAATACAGCTGTTATTACAATGAGTAAGGAAGTACCTGTTGATACGATAAGATCAGCTGTTGAAGCGCAGGATTATGTTTTTATAGGAATTGAGTAAAAAATCGTAAAAAAATGCTGTAAAGTAGCGGAACGGTGGCAGAGAATATTATATACTTGAATAACAGGAATTTTTAAATCGTATGAAAGGCAAGGTCTTTTAAAATGTCCGGTTCGAGTAATAATGGAGATGCTAATGCGGAGGAATTATATATAGGTGAGCTGTCAGACTGGAAAGAAAGAGGTATCTGCAGTCAGATGTCCGAGGTATTTGTGCCGATAGGACTGCTTGGAAGAACTAAAGATGACAACTGGTATTTCCGGGATATGAATATATGTATGGCAAATATCCTGAAAGAAGGAAGCATAACAAGCAAAGGAATCATTGACAGTAAGATCTTTAAGAAAATGATAGAAAAAATGGATATGTCGATAGGTATGGTAAAATACAGAGATAAGGCATACAATATCAACTATTTCTATCTTTCCGCTGTTCCGATAATGAATAATAAAATTATTTCAGAAGTGCTTATATACATGATATCACTCGGCAAAGACGGTATTTTTAAAAGAGAGCTTTTTGATAATCTGACAAACAGACAGAAAAAAGTAATGGCACTTGCGATGGAGGGCATGGAGAATAAATTGATAAGCAGTATGCTGAAGGTGTCCGAAGGCACTGTCAAAAGAGAGCTTTATGATGTTTATAAGAGGCTTGGAGTAAACAGCAGGGTAGAGGCTTTTCTTAAACTGTATGAGCTTTAGGAAATAGTAAAAAAGTAACGGGAATCCGATAGTTTTCGGGTTCCCGTTTTCGATTATATTTAAGAGATCAATCAGAGGTTAGTATATCCCATAAGACTTTCGTCAACCTCTCTTGCACAGTCACGGCCGTCACGGATAGCCCTTACAACAAGAGACTGTCCTGAGTGCATATCTCCAGCCGTAAAAATACCCGTAACATTAGTCCTGTGGGTTCCGTTCTCAGCCCATACATTTGTCCGCGCATCCGTTTTTACTCCGAATGATGATGTAACATAGCTTTCACTGCCCAGGAATCCTGCTGCGATAAGTACAAGCTCAGCCTTGACAGTATGTTCACTTCCCTCAACAGGCTTCATCATCATCCTGCCGGAAGTCTCATCCCTTTCTGAACGAAGATCAACAAGTACAGCACCGCTTAAAGCTCCGTTTTCGTCTTTGAGGAATTCTTTTACAGTAGTCTGATATACTCTTGGGTCGCTGCCGAATACAGCCGCAGCTTCCTCCTGACCATAATCCGTCTTGCAGACTCTCGGCCACTGCGGCCAGGGATTGTTTTCTGCTCTTTCGTCAGGCAGCTTCGGCATCATTTCAAGCTGCAATACGCTTGCCGCGCCATGACGCACACAGGTTCCTACACAGTCATTACCAGTATCACCGCCGCCGATGATAATTACATTCTTATCCTTTGCACTGATATAAGTACCTTCCTGGAGTCCGTTGTCGAGGAGGGCTTTTGTTGTAGAGCGGAGGAAATCAACGGCAAAATAAATACCGTTGGCGTCCCTGCCCTCTGCCTTGATATCACGAGGCTCAGATGCTCCGCAGGCAAGGATTACTCTGTCGAAGCTGTCCATTATTTCAGCAGCGGAGATATCTATTCCGACATTAACTCCTGTACGGAATGTAATACCCTCCTGTTTCATAATATCAATTCTGCGGTCGATGATATTTTTTTCGAGCTTCATATTAGGTATGCCATACATCATAAGTCCGCCCACGCGGTCAGATCGTTCAAATACGGTTACACTGTGACCTCTGCGGTTAAGCTGATCGGCAGCCGCAAGACCGGAGGGACCAGAACCGATAACAGCAATGCTTTTGCCGGTTCTTACCTTTGGGGGATCAGCCTTTGCCCAGCCCTCGGCATATGCTTTTTCTACGATGGCGTATTCATTTTCCTTGACTGTTACGGGGTCGCCGTTTGCGCCGCAGGTACACGCTTTCTCACACAGCGCCGGACATACACGACAGGTGAATTCCGGAAAGCTGCTTGTCATGCGAAGTCTTTTATAAGCAAGCTCCCAAGCGCCCCGATATACGAGATCGTTCCATTCCGGTATAAGGTTATTGAGCGGACAACCGGATATCATGCCGCCCAGCTTCATTCCTGACTGGCAAAACGGTACTCCACATTCCATACATCTTGCCGCCTGACATTTTCTGTCCTTTTCTCCCAGGGGAGTATGGAACTCATTGAAGTTTTTAATGCGCTCCAGGGGTGAGCAGGCATCTGATTCCTTTCTTTCATATTCCAAAAATCCTGTTGACTTTCCCATTGCTGCTGCTCCTCCTTTTATTTCTGTGCTGTCAGGCTGTAAAATGCCTCTATACGAGCCTCATCCTCTGACAGTCCCTTTCCTTCAAATGCAGCTATCTCCTCGATGATCGTTTTATAATCGTGTGGGATTATTTTTTTGAATTTCGGCAGATAGTCAGCGAAATTATCAAGAATAGCCTTTCCTCTTGCAGAGCCTGTAGCCTGTGTATGCTCAGTAATCATTGCTTTCAGTTTTTCTATATCAGCCTTTTCTGATACCTCAGAAACCTCCACAAGCTCCTTATTCAGCTTCATATAGAGATCCCTGTCCTCGTCAAGCACATATGCAATTCCTCCGGACATACCTGCTGCAAAGTTTTTGCCGGTCTTTCCGAGAATTACTGCACAGCCGCCCGTCATATATTCACAGCCGTGATCGCCGACTCCCTCTACAACGGCATACGCTCCGGAATTCCTTACGCAGAAGCGTTCGCCGGCTATACCATTTATAAATGCCTTACCACTTGTTGCTCCATAAAGTGCAACATTGCCTATGATGATATTATCCTCTGCTTTAAAGCGGCTGTCCTTCGGAGGATAAACTATCAGCTTTCCGCCGGAAAGACCCTTGCCGAAGTAGTCATTGCTGTCGCCGACAAGTTCGAGAGTAAGTCCTTTCGGGATAAAAGCTCCGAAGCTCTGACCGCCTGCGCCTGTACATACGGCTCTGAATGTATCCTCCGGGAGAGTATCTCCGAATTTTCTTGTTATTTCTGAACCGAAAGCAGTACCGAGTGCGCGGTCTGTATTTTTTACATCGAGGTGTATTGTCTTATGAGTACCTTTTTTCATAGCCGAGCTGAACTGCTCATGCAGTATGCTCTGGTCGATAGTCTTTTCAAGCTCAAAGTCAAAGAGCTTTTTATTTTTGCCGTCAACAGTTTCATACAGGCTGCTGTCGAGGATACGGCTGAGATCGACCTGATATTCTCTTTTGCTAAGACCATCCTTTACCTTAAGGAGATCAGTTCTGCCGACAAGCTCATCAACTGTTCTTACTCCGAGGGCTGACATATACTCACGCAGTTCCTGAGCGATGAATTTCATAAAGTTGACTACATATTCAGGTTTTCCTGCAAAGCGCTTTCTCAGTTCCGGATTCTGCGTAGCAACTCCGAAAGGACAGGTATCAAGATTACATACGCGCATCATAGCGCATCCGAGAGTTACCAGCGGAGCAGTTGCAAAGCCGAATTCCTCAGCGCCGAGCATAGCCGCAACAGCGACATCTCTGCCGGTCATAAGTTTACCGTCCGTTTCGATAACGACCTTATTTCTCAGACCATTCATAATAAGTGTACGGTGAGCCTCTGCAAGACCAAGCTCCCAGGGAAGTCCTGCATGGTGTATGGAGCTTCCCGGAGCGGCGCCAGTACCGCCGTCATATCC
>CACZSM010000222.1 GCA_902783815.1 uncultured Ruminococcus sp. | reverse complement strand
GCCGCCGTGACCGCTCAGCGGTCACTTTCCGGCTGGACTTTAGCAATTGTTTTTTATAAGGTCAATTCAGGAGCGCCTGTTTTATGCTAACAAAAATTATACACTTATGGTGCGTGACCGCCGGCGTGCCGCAAAGCGGCATCGTCAGCTCTGCTGACATGGAGAAATGCCCTGACTCTTTGATAATTATGTATGTTATTGACTATAATCAAGTCCCAGAAGCTACGCAGGAGAAACATTGACAGCGGAGGCACTCCGCCCATGTCGGCTCCGCCGACAATGCCGCTTTGCGGTGCGATGGCGACAGAAGTAGAGAATAGAGAAAAACGAATAGATAATAACGAATAGTGTGACTCCACACTCCACACTCTATTCGTTATTCTCTCTTTCCGTTGCCTGTATTCCTCGATTTTTTGAAAATTGATTTCCTATGCGTAACTTCTTTTTATTGATACTCAAATACTTTACCGTTAAGGGCAGCATATTTCAGTATTCTGTTATCATACCTTAATTTGAGTGAGAATACCGGGATGTCCTCATCCATAAGGCGGAGAAAAATCCTGTCGCCATCCCATATCGGCAGTTTTTCCACTACATCCTTCTTATCCACCCAAAGCAATTCACCCTCATTACACTCTCCGATTGTTCCTTCCCAGGCATAGGCACTGTAAAGGAACATATATTCGTACCAGTCATTATCTGAGAAGCTCACTATTCCTCTGAGCCGGTAATCAGTCAGTGTCAGACCTGTTTCCTCCCGTACCTCCCTTACGACACATTCATCCGGACTTTCTCCTGTTTCAAAATGTCCTCCGACACCAAGCCAAAGGTCGTGATTCGGGTCATTTTTCTTTTTTGTGCGGTGGAGCATCAGATACTTTCCATCTTTTTCAATATAACAAAGTGTCGTCAACTCAATTTCCATACTTATTTTTTCCTTCTTTCTTTGATCCATACTAATGGAGGTTATCTGAAAGCCGAAAGTGAACTGTCCGTGAAGGCAGTTTTATATTCTTCAGCTTTTCTTTTCCTTAAGTTTGCGAAGCTGTTCCATTATTGTATCATTATCTGCGGCGGCTATTTCCTCCGGAGTCAGCTTTTCACTTTCCTCCTGCAAAACGGCTATATATTCATCCGCAGAAGCTCCTGCATCGTTTTCCTGCTGCCTTGATATCAGCATTGAGGATATCCTCGACATCTCATCATCCGAAAAATCCCCGGAAATATCCGTCATGGAAACATCCATGCCATTTTTTATTTTTCTTTGCAGAACTTCATATATATTTCTGTTAAAATCTGTAATAAACAGCTTCGGGTCAACTCTTTCTGCGACCTTTCCTGCAATATCCGGATTCAGTACCATAAGGGCGATAAGTGCTTCCTCTGCATTGGCTGCCCTGAGATTCAGGACTTTTCCCCGGTTCAGCTTATCATTACCTCCGCTGATCTGTTTTACTGCGGTCTGTCTGAAAGCGCGTATCTTTTTTGCTGCCTCCTGCCGTGATATTTTTGATACAAGTCTTTCCATCGACTCCTTATCAACATCAAGTTCTTTGCAAAGCTGTCTCATATAGACATTCTGTTCCACAGGATTTTCTATTTCGGCAATGATCCCGGCGGCTTTTGTAAGGAATTCAACTTTTTGTTCTGTAATATCTGTATTATATGAAGCTCTCAGCTTTTTCAGTTTATAATCAACATCATTTCCGGTTTTTTCAAGCAGCATACGGAATCTTGCCGCGCCCTGTTCGCCGTGGGACTTTATAAATTCATCCGGATCCTTACCATCCGGTACGGTCAGTATTTTTATTCTGATACCTGTCTGACGCAGGATATTAATAGCTCTCTGAGTAGCCCTTTGACCGGCATCATCGGCATCATAGCAGATAACGACTTCCTCACAGTGGCGTTTTATTATCATTGACTGTTCCTGAGTCAGCGCAGTGCCGAGAGTTGCAATAGCATTTTCTATACCTGCCTGATGCAGTGCGATAACATCCATATAACCCTCGACAAGAATAAGTTGTCCGTCAGCTTTATTCTTAGCAAAATTCAGTGCAAAGAGGTTGCGGCTTTTATTGAAGACCGGAGTATCAGATGTATTGAGATATTTAGGTTTTGCATCAGTCATAATTCTTCCGCCGAAGGCGATAACATTTGTTTTCAGGTCAATTATAGGGAACATAACTCTGTCGCAGAAGCGATCGAAGGGATTTCCCTTGCTGGACTTATTAGCGAGGTTAGCCTGTATCATTTCAGCAGCGGTAAATCCTTTTGCTCTCAGATGGTTGACAAGTTCAAATCTTGATGAAGGGGCATAGCCAAGACCAAAGTGAACTATAGTTTTTTCAGACAGCCCACGGCTTCTGAGGTAATCAAGAGCCTTTTTTCCTTCGGGCGAATAGAGTTTCCTGTAGAAGAACCTTGCAGCCTCACGGTTAGCCTCATATATTCTTGTTTTAAGTTTAGCAGAACGATCATTTCTTCCGTCCTCCGGCATAGTCATACCGGCTTTTTGCGCAAGGAACCTTACTGCCTCGACATAATCAAGATTTTCGATTCGTTTTATAAAATTTATAACATCGCCGCCGGCGCCGCATCCGAAGCAATGGAAGAAACCATTTTCTCTTGAAACGCTGAACGAGCCGGTTTTTTCATTATGAAAGGGACACAGACCCATTAGTGAGCGTCCGGATTTTTTTAATTGTACATAGCCGGATATCACATCCGCGATATCTGTTCTTTCCTTTAGTTCCTGTATAAATGCTTCTGGTATTGCCAAAATTCTTTTTCTCCTTTCAACCTCCTGGAACTGCGCATGGGGAGCATCACTGATGCCGGGTACAGTTCTTACATATTAAAGCAAGTTCCAAATGTTACAAAAGTAAGTCTGCGATTTATGTTTGGTCATTCTATCGGGGTACTCAGAGGTTCCCTATTGTTAATTAATGTATGCCCACGGAAATCAATTTTCAAAAAATCGAGGAATACAGGCAACAGAAAGAGAGAATAACGAATAGAGAATAACGAATAGTTAATAATATTTGCTCCAATAAGTTTATATCTTATCCACAGAAAATGGCAACAATAG
>CACZSM010000221.1 GCA_902783815.1 uncultured Ruminococcus sp. | reverse complement strand
GACATCTTTTTCCGGTGATAGGGAAGGTAGTGGGGTGGTACTGAATAAACTCCGGGTTAGCGATTTCCGCTCCGCATACAAAAGCAAGAGCAGTCACATCACCTGTATTTACAGCGGAACCTGTTGTCATACCGGGAAAGAGGCTGTTCATACCTCCGCTTGCGAGTATTACTGAACCAGCCATGCTTATTTTGCATTTGTTGTAGAGATCGTGAACCGTTACTCCGAAACATTCTCCATTTCTGATATCCAGAGAATACAGTCTGTGGTGAGGATATCTTTTCACAAGACCCACTGCTTCATAATGTCTTACAGCATCAATAAGAGCTGTCATAAGGATTTTACCCGTACTGCTTTTTGCATAGGCAGTGCGTTTTTTCTTTTGTCCGCCGAAATTACGAAGAACAGGCTTACCATTTTCCGTTCTGAGAGCAGCGCCAAGAGAACAAAGCATCCTGACTGTTTCAGGAGCCTTGCTGCAAAGCTCCCAGACTGAATCAGGATCGGCAAGATAAACGCCGCCCCTCATGGTATCCTCAAAATGCTGTTCAGGGCTGTCATTTTCCCCCATAGTATCAAGAGAAGCGTTAATGCCGCCCTCAGCCATAACAGACTGGGCTCTTTCCGAGGGCATAGGCGAGATAAGACGGCAAATAATACCCATCCGTGCAAGAGTGAAAGCGGCAGAAAGACCTGCAAGTCCTGCGCCTATAATATTGACAGAGGGAGTTTTTTCAGAAGGCATTTTGATATCCTCACTGTAATTTTTCATGGCGGTAAGACCTCCGGAATTTTACAATAGTTTTTTCAGCATATCCGTCATTGAAACGGTGCTTTTTTCAAATAGTTCCTTTTCGGCAGGTGAGGTATCAATTGAAACTCTTGATAACACGCCCTGACCTCCTATTACAGAGGGAAGGGAAAGTGAAGCTCTGATATTATCCGTACCAAGACCCATTGTACTGCTGACAGAGGCAATAAATTGTTCGTCCTCAAGCACTGCCCTTGCGATACGGGCAGCGCATACAGCTATTCCATAGTGAGTTTTTCCCTTAGCCTTAATAATGGAAGCCCCCATATTTTTTGTTTCTGTATAAATAGACTGTTTGATGTCATTATTCCATACTATATCATGTTCTTCGCAGTATTTCTCCGGACTTTTGCCGCAAACAGAAACTCCGCTCCAGAGAGGTATCTGAGCATCACCATGTTCACCTATAACAAAGGCATTAATGCTTTTGGCGCAGTCGGTCTGACTCAGATTATCTCCGGGAAAAACAGTACGGGCAATAATTCGGCGAAACCGCGAGGAATCAAGCATACATCCTGAGCCGAAAATTCTTCCCTCCGGCTGACACAGCAGGTGTTCTGCGCTTGCGGTGAGGATATCGACAGGATTGGATATCATAAGAACCGGACAGCCATTATAATACTGACCGATTGATGCAATAACATTACGGATGATCTTAATATTTTCTGCAGCGAGGTCAAGACGGCTTTCACCGGGGAGTCTGCCTCGGCCGGCGGTAATAATAATAATACTGCTGTTGCGGCAGTCGCTGTAATCGCCGGCATAGACTGAAGAATTTGCGATCCCGTCAACGCCGTGAGCAATATCGTCAGCCTCACCCTGAGCTTTTTTTCTGTCAATATCAATAAGGACGATCTCATCGGCTGTATTACCGAGCATAAGAGTATAAGCTATTGATGCTCCGACGAAGCCGGCGCCCACTATTGCTGCTTTTCTGTTTTTCACTTTAAACGCCTCCTTTAAGGTCACACTTCCTTCAAAACGCCGTTTTCCATTGTATAGGACATATCCGCATAAGGCAGAACATCCTTATCATGAGTAACTATAAGTACAGAAGCGCCTTTTTTTGCGTAGTCATTAAGAAGCTCCATAACGAATTTTGTTGTATCATCGTCAAGATCTCCGGTAGGCTCATCTGCGATAATGATATCGGGATCATTTATAAGCGCCCTTGCAGTTGACATTCTTCTCAGTTCTCCGCCGGACAGTTCATTTGAATAAACATCCCAAAGATCGTCTATTCCAAGTTTTTCGAGGAGAGTTCTTGCTTTATTTTCCTTATCACCTATCCTGCCGTACATTGATACGGGCAGAAGAACATTCTCAGCGACCGTAAGACACTGCAAGCCAGTTTGTCCCTGGGGGATAATACCAAAGCAGCGGTTTCTGAGCAAAGAGCGTTCCTTATCACTGATGCTGTAGAGATCCTTGTCATCAAGCATAACACGACCGGAGGAGGGTGTCAGAAGACCGCACAGCATATTTATAAGAGTAGTTTTTCCGCTGCCTGACCTGCCGGTAATAACAGTAACAGCACCTTCTTTAAGCTCGAAATCAAGAGATTTCACTGCATAAAAGAAATTAGTATTTCTGCCGGTGCGGAAATACATTCTTTCCACATTTTCAGTTTTCAGTTTCATCAGGCATCCTCCCTGAGCAAAAGACCAGTTTCGTTACGGGTTATTCTGAGAGCAGATAAAGTTGCTGTAAAAGCTCCGATAATGACCGGCATAATTACTGCGCCGACCATAAGTGCAATAATAGTGGTGATATCAGGCTGCATAAAGGGCAGAGAAAAACTAAGCCTTATACTTTCAGAAAGCGGAGATATCAGTAGTAAAGAAACGGCAAGTCCGAAAAAGGAGCCGGCAATACTTATGACAGCAGCTTCAAATGATACAGCTGAAACTATCATTTTTCCTGATGCCCCGACAACACGAAGAACAGCGAATTCCTTTTTTCTTTCATTCATCATAAGAGCAAATACAGCAATAATTATCACTACTGCAATGATCCAAATTCCCACAGTAATAATACTGATAAAAACAGAAACATTTTCAAATCCGTCCGCAACGGATTCTATCATACTTACACAAGGGGTAGCCTTAACCTTAGAAACATGGATATTGATATCATCAGCGACCGCAGAAATATCATACCCGTCCTTTACTCTGATAAGCACACATGAAGCTGCTTTTTCGAGATCAATATCTTTAAGAGTATCTCTTTCGAGAGTGCCGGCAGCGGACTGAGCTATTTTCCTGATTGTATTCCTGTTAGTAAAAACGGCGTTATCAAGACCCGTACCAGTTTTTTGAAGCTGACCTGCGACATGATATTTTTCCCCATAGAATCGCAGGGTATCATCTGCCGGATAAGCGATATCTGCTCCGATAATAACATCTCCGTCACCGACCACAGTATCAATACTGTTGTTTATCCAGGGCATGACTGTAAAATCCGTTTCCGGGTCAAATCCGATCAACTGGACTCTTGCGCTGCAGCAGCTTGCCTTTGCTGATGTAAGATAGAACTGACAGCTGCTTTTTTCTATTCCTTCTATACTTTGAAGTTTTTTCAGACTTTCCTTTGAGAGATAGTAATTACCCGTAATTCCCTGTAAAAGGACATTATCGACGGTTCCGTGACCCTGTGCGGAGGAGGGGATAACGATTATATCTGCGCCAAGCCTTGCCTTATAGCTGTCAAGACCATTCTGGAGGCTTGTAATAAGGAAGCCGCCCATAAAGGCTGTAAACGACAGAAAGAGGACTATAATACACATCAGAGCAGCTCTAACGGGTCTGCGTCTGATATTTTTGCAGGCAATGCCGACCGAAAATCTCATATATCTTTTACAGCTCCTTTCCTTTTATGCTTTTCGCTTGAAAAGGACTGTAAATATATGAAAACATCAGCAGCAGCGAAGATAATAAAAACTGCCATAAAAACGGTTGTCCAGACGGAGGTACCATTCCTGCACATCATTTCGCTGTTTTTGCAAAGAGAAATAATATTTCCCGGTATCATCAGAGATAATACAGCAATACCAGCTGATGAGATATCCATACCAGCTTTTATTTTTTCATCAGGTATGATAAAATGTGCTGCTGATACGACAATAAACAGTACAGAAAGAGCCTCAAGCATTTTTCCAGCCCAATGACAGCTCATTATCATATCTCCCGATGACCTGCAAACCGGGAACCAGTATCTGATACCGAAAAAGTAGATCACCGAACAAACAAACAACAAAATATCAGTTACAGCTATTTTAAATTTTAATTTATTAATAATCATTTCTTTTTTCCTTTCATATCAAAACGCCATCCATCGAAGGCAGTAAACGCAAAAAGCGCAGCAGCAAAATAAAAGTACAACAGAAAGCACAAAGCCGATATCCGCTGACAGCAGACCACGATCCTTTAAACCCATTCCGATAAGCATTGGACGAAGATTTGTAATAATATGAAGAGCAAGACAAGCAATAAGAAGTATCTGAGAGATGAGTCTTCCGGTGTGGAAGAAAACGAGTCTGTATGCTTCATCACCCGTACCCTTGAAAATCAGCAGATGGATCACAAGAGGAATCAGTAAAGCAAAACCGCTTATTCTTCTTGTCCAGAAGGGTATATTTTCCCTGAAGTAGTTTTTGCCGCTTTTTCGTATGGAGTTAATAGTTTTCACGGTAAGCGCAGAGGTGATGATAACATGGAATGTCACCAGAATGATACAGATTACGGCAGTAATCTTAGGAGATCCGGCATCTGCGCCAAGCAGTCTGATACTGCCGGAAAGTGAATGTAAAATAAAGCTGAGTATTATTCCTATGACAAGAAAAGTATTTAACCTTCTCATTTTTCCATATCACCGCCACTTATTGTTATACAGATAATTTGCTCATTTGCGCCGGGGTTTAGTTTAAGATCATCCGCCATTTCCTTTGAAAAGATAGCAGCGTCTATACAGCCGTTTTCAGCCTTTGAAGCGAGCAGAAGCGAATTTTCAGTACGAAGCCGCATCTGATTTTCCGGGAGCTGCGCACAAAGTCTGTCAGCCATTTTTAAAGCGTTAATATCAGATTCAGCTGCTATACAGCTTATATCGTCAAAAAAGACATTAAGCTCGCCGTCACGGAAAAAGGCTGTCCAGTCATCGAGAGAATCCTCATGCAGTGAACGGTTCAGGAGAACGATATATTCTCCCGAAGGTTTTTCCGGCAGCTTTACGCTTGCGCCGGAGACAACATCCGCTGAAAAAAATCCCAGTTGTTCCAGTACAAATGCAGCCGGAATCCCGACAATCAGAAAAGCTGCTGTCAGACTTAAAAAAACATGAATTATTATTTTTCCGGCTTTCATACTGTTCCCCCCGAAGGTCATTATTTTTCAGCTTTTTTCAGAGCATCACTTACTGCTTCCTTGAATTCACTGCATGATATAGTTGCGCCGCTTATAGCGTCGATATCCTGTGCAGAATTTTTACCGATAACAGCAGAAGCATATTTTCCGGCAGACTGTACTGCTTTCTGGGCTTTCAGACGGTTTTCCTTTGACAGTTCCGAGCCGTAGCTGTCATCCTTCAAAGAGCCGTCAAGGTTATACATTCTGAACTCGCACTCCACGATCTTATTGTTTTCTATTTTAATGCTGACCTCACCATATCCGGCGCCGTTACCGCTTTCATCCTCTTCAAAATTACTGCTTCTGCCGGAATATGAGCCATTTTTGTAATCAGCAGTTGTATTATTGCTGTCATTGCAGGCTGTAAATGATAATATAATTATAGCCGATAGAAGCAGAAAAAGCAATGAAGAAGAATTATTTTTATTTATCATATCGTCACACCTCGTCACTCAGAAAACTGATTATTTTTCTTATCAGAGATTATTTTTCCATGTTCAAGACGAACTACGCGCTCTGCGACCTCACCGACCTCCGGATCGTGGGTAACAACGATAAGGCTTGTACCTTCCTTATGCAGCTGCCTGAACAGATCAAGGACAATATTTTCGTTAGCCTCATCAAGATTTCCGGTAGGTTCATCAGCGAGGATAAGCTCCGGAGAATTTATAAGCGCTCTTGCGATACAAACTCTCTGCTGTTCACCGCCGGAAAGCTGACTTGGAAGATGTTTTGCCCTGTCCTTAAGTCCGACCCTTTCCAGAGCCTCCAGAGCCTCCTTTTCGTCAGGCATACTGTGGTAGTACTGAGCGACCATTACATTTTCCACAGCATTGAGGTAATTAATAAGATGGAACTGCTGAAAAACGAGTCCTATTTTATCTCTGTGGAATTCAGTAAGTTTTTTTCTGCTGTCCTTAGTAATATCCCTGCCGTTGAAGATGACCTGACCCTCAGTAGGTCTGTCCATACAGCTGATAATATTCATCATAGTGCTTTTACCGGAACCTGATGGTCCCATAATAGCGATCCATTCGCCCTTATCAATGCTCAGACTTACCTTATCAAGAGCATAAAGGCTGCCATATCTTTTTGTAACATCTTTAAGTTCCAATAGCTTCAATTTTTATTCCTCCTTATTCACCCTTAAGAACCAGAGCAGGATCTACATCCACTGCGCTTCTGATAGGTATAAGACACGCAAGTCCGGTAACTGTTACGGAAGCGATTATTGCAACGGGTATAAGCAGCGGACGGAAGGTAATAGAGCTGCTAAAAACATTCATGCTTACCGCGTCTGCAAACAGATATCCGAGTACAGAACCGATTATACCTCCTGCTGCTCCAAGCACAAGCCCCTCCGACAGAAATTCGATAACAATGCTTGAATCAAGTGCTCCGAGAGCCTTTCGCAGACCAATTTCACGCCGTCTTTCAGCGATAACAGCCATCATAGTAGTAGCAACACAGATCATAGTAAGAGCAAGTACAACTGCCGTAACTATCAGCACAAGAGATTCCAGCTTTGAAAGGACGGTGCTTTCAGATGCGGTAACACGCTTTACAGGCTTTGCAGAAAGCGTATCGGATCTTTTGTTTATTTCATCAAGATAGCTTTTAAGCTCATCCTCTCTTGCCGCAACACTTACCTCAACGATATCGCAGCCTCTTTCACTGAGCATAAGGTCACTCAGATCATCAAGTGTCACATAGATATAGTCTTCTTCCGAGCCGCCTGTTTCAAGTATGCCGGATACTTTAAGATCAAGCGTATGATCACAGAATTTTTCACCTGTTTTCGGATCTGTATAAATTTCGTAATCAGGCAAAGCAGAAGTATCTGTATTGTCCGTTATCTGAAATGAATTCAGCATACTGAAGCCATCGCCAACGGTCAATCCGAATTTTTCCGCAAGTTTTTTTCCCACAAGTGTTTTTCCATTTCCGTCGGGCAGATCTCCGGAGATATGCCAGTAAGGACTTGTTTTCAGTACAGAAGAAAAATCCGTACCTGCCAGAGTGACAGGAAGATTATTGAGTTTAGAATTTTCATATCTGTACGGAGTATAGCCTTCCAACTTATCGGATGGAAAAACTGACACGGCATTTTTAATGCTGATGCTGTTCATATAGGAGTCATCGGAAGGGGTGAGGATCACATTTGCGCCATAGCTGCGGAACTGAGCGCTCATCTGACGGGGTACATCATAGTATATCAGACCAAGACCGGAAAGTATTGTTGCGCCGACTACTATTGCAAGCAGTGCAACTATCATTCTTGAACGCCGTCTGAGAAGGGATGCCAGAACCATTCTGAGGAACATTCTTTGTTTTTTATTCATTTTTCTTCCCCCCTCTCAGTGTCCGCCGTGGAGAACTTCTGACGGGCGGAGTCTAAGGATCATTCTTACGGCTGGAATACTTCCGACAAGAGTGACAGCGATTATAAGTACCATAACAAGAAAAGCTGCCATACCGCTCATTTCAATTGCAGAGGAAAATACTGATTGTCCGATGACCTGTGCAAAGGCATATCCCATAAAATAACCTGCTGCTGCTCCTAAGATTGATGTAAGCACTATTTCTGTAAGGACAAGGAAGGTTATCTGTCCGTTTTTAGCTCCCACAGCCTTCATCAGTGCAAGTTCTGCCGAACGCTCCATAACGCTTGATGTGACGAGATTTGAAATACCGAGAGTAGCTCCGATAAGACTCATAAGAGTTATAAGAGCCATAAGAAGCTCTGTTTTTTCAAGTATTTTTCCTTCGGAGTCTGCGATCTGACGGACAGCTCTTGCAGAAGCCTCTGGGATAGCCTCCTGTATCTGAAAGCAAATAGAGCTTACATAGGCGGTACAGTACCAGAGGTCATATTCATCTCCGCTGAGAAGATCAGGGTTTTTTGCTGCTTTTACGGCAAGTTCATCATCAGGGGAGGTTATTGCGCTGACCTCAGCTTTTTTATATTTTCCTTCGGCGCCGGACAATCTCTGAGCAACAGACAGTGTTGTAAAAATACAGTCCTCCTCGTCATCTCCGGATTCAAATATACCGACGATCTCCAGTTCTTCCGTACCCTTACTGCTTTTTACTGTTATTCTGTCACCGGCGCTTACACCGAGCATATCCGCTGTTTTTCTGCCTGTCATTGCATACTGGTCGCCGCTGAGTTTTGCTTCATCCATCCATTTTCCGTCTGTGATGTCCCACCAGCTCCGGAGATTTATAATACCCGTATCACGCTGATAAACAGTACCTTTTTTCTTGAACTCAAAATGATGATCGAACCATGTGCCGATCAGCTGGATATCATTACCGTTCACATTAACACTTGTATCAAGTACAGGAGCAAAATCCGTAATATTATTTGCCCAGAATATCGTCAAAAACTCGCCGAGAGTTTCTTCTTTCAGGAATTCATCCTTTGTTTCGGTTTCCTCAACGGCATAAAGATCAGACATTACAGCCTGTGAATTCGGAACAACTGTAATATTGGATCCATATGCTTTCAGCTCCTCATTTATCTTGTCGCCGACATCCAGCATGACATTGAGCATTGCTGTTGCGATAGAGGCTCCAAGAGCTACTGTAAGAGCTATCATGAGCATTTTTTTCCACTGTCGGCGGAATGCTCCTGTTATCATTCTGAAAAACATACCATCATCCTTCCTTTCGTAGTTTTTCCAGTGAGTATCAGCCCTTAAATATTTTCTGATTCTTTACCATCTCCGATACCGGAACAGTTATAGCGTTTTCATCCATATCGTAATCAATTATTATAGGATTACAGCCGCCTTTCATTCCGATAGTAGTACGGTTCATGATAACATTACATTTTTTACATACTATCTGACCGGCATTATTTTCATAGTAACCGGCTTCACCGCAGATCTCACAGGCATCAAGTCCGACTCCGTAATTGCTTGTGTTTTCCTGCTTTAATACGACTATGAAACGAACCAGATTTCCTTCGTCTGTCTTATAGCCGAACCTATGCAGATGACCGTCACTGACCATTTCTATCGGTACCTGTAATTGAGCGTCGCCGCCGTTCGCATCCTTTATTATGATGGGATCCTCTACCGGCGCTTCACGGATAACTACCTTATTCATTTCCACAAAAAGTGTTGAACAGAGTATGCCAGCTATAAAGCAAAATACGAGTGTAAGGGAATACCTTTTTCCGCTTCTCCATAAAGCCCGTTGTTTTCTGTGCTGAGCCTTTGTTGAGTAGGGTTCTTTTTTCGTAATGCTTTTGACAAAGAAAACGATACCGACGATAAGGGCAAGGATAAACAGACCATATGTATAAAAGTGTGCCATATTATTGCTCTGAGCGGCAAAGCTGAACATATTTACATCGTCAATTATCTTACGGGTAGTGAGTACCGCCAGCAGTTTACCGGAATAGAAAACTCCATACAGAATAATACCTATGCACATTGCGGTGAATGGCACAGAGCGTATGTCCTTCTGCGCAGAGCAGATATACAGCTTATATACACCGATTCCCGATACTGTGCAAACAATTATTCCGAGAAGATATCCACCGAGCCGCAGGAAGAAATCAGAAGAAATAATACCATTTCCACCTGTATCGAACTTAAACGGATATGTCAGCACATTCGGCAGAGAACAGTACAGGCAAGCCGCCATAAAAAGCGCGAAGCAGACAGATATTACCCAGTTTGCAGCTGTTTTCATTTTAGAGTCATTTTTTTTCCTCATAAGGAAGTACCCGAAAACAGCAAGTGCAATAACAGTCAGCAGCAGCAATCCCAGAGATATTCCATAACCGTATGTACCGACCTTCCAGCCGTCCTTGATACGCCGCGTATTAGTGAAATAAGCCCTGACTCCTGCCGCGACAATACCAATAGCAAGTCCGATCCTGCCGGTAATTTTACCGCTGTCCCTGCAGTATGTGTCCAGAAAAGCCATTATCATGCCTATTACGAGTGACAGAGCGAGCATATCATCAGTAACATTGATAAGATAAGTAAGCATATTTTTTCCCCTTTCCTTAATGATCCGAGTCAACAAGCAAATCGCTCCGATACGATCAAACGCATCGGAGTAATATGCGGATAACCTCCGCTGCTGAAATATTCGCAGGAACAAAATAAAATAATGCTCCTGGATGCAATGAGGTTAGCTATATTGAACCTCAGATCATAAAAAATGTCGTTCTCCTGCATATTCAGGACTAAGCTACCCTTTTCCATACAAAACAAACGACCTGCAAACCAACAGATTTTACATTAATATATAAAAATACCGTTAGTTTTATTTAACTAACGGTATTATAACACCTTTTTTTCATGATGTCAACAGCGCTCAGCTAATTTATGTTTGTTGATTTAAGAACCTCAAAGCGGCATCGTCAAATGCTATAAAGTATTTAAAGTTAAATATAACTATAAATAAGCTAATTGTTAACCGTATATCCACATTATGCTGTTATATTATATAACCTATGTGAATTACCAAAAGAAAGTTATTATAACCTGAATCCGTGAAACCTGATCGTATAAAAATGCTTGAAACCCACATGAAATCCAGTGTTTCAGGCATTTTATCATATATGGTTTT
>CACZSM010000220.1 GCA_902783815.1 uncultured Ruminococcus sp. | reverse complement strand
GCCCCACTGGACCCCCACAAGCCTTTGAAAAGGCTTGACCGAAACTTTTGCCTTTTTGTTGGCTATTTTTCTTTTAAAGAAAGTTGAATTCCATGCGTGAGGAGTTGGCGTGCTTGACAAAGAGAGGGGGAGGGGGTATAATGGTACAGTGAGAAGAATGCCGGAAATGGCAAATAAATGTAATGGAAAGTGTGTGCTATGATAAGAAGTATGACAGGCTATGGACGCTTCGAGGGCGTAATAGACGGAAGAAATGTCGTGTTTGAAATAAAAGCCGTCAACCACCGCTTCCTGGAGCTTTCGTGCAGGACACCAAGAGGATGCGGCTTTATCGAGGAAACAATAAAAAATCTTGTATCGGGATATGTGACAAGGGGAAAGGCAGATGTATTCGTATCAATAGATGCAGATGATAATGTGCCGGCAGAGGTGACTGTAAACCATTCACTTGCATCCGGATATGTAAATGCACTAAAGCAGCTGCGTGATGAATACTCGCTTGCTGATGATATATCAGTATCACTTATCGCAAGATATCCGGATGTGCTGACAGTGCATAAGACACCGCAACATGAAGAAAAGCTGTGCAAAAGAACTAAAGAAGCAGGAACAAAGGCTCTGGAAGCATTTATAGAAATGCGGGAGCGCGAGGGAGAAAAACTGAGGGAAGATGTGCTATCAAGATGTGACAGCATTATAGAAGTGGTAGAAGATATAGAAAAGCGCTCACCGGAGCTTGTTGAGGAGTACCGTCAGAAGCTGTATGACCGAATAAGCGAGGTGCTGAATGATTCGACAGTTGATCCGCAGAGAATACTTACAGAAGCAGCAATATTTGCAGACAAAACAGCAGTCGCAGAGGAAACCGTAAGACTCAGGAGCCATATAAGCCAGTTCAGGGAGATGCTGCAGTCAGATAAGCCAGTTGGAAGGAAACTTGATTTTCTTGTCCAGGAGATGAACCGTGAAGCAAATACGATAGGGTCAAAGGTAAGTGACGCAGAGCTTGCTCATAAGGTAGTGGATATAAAATCGGAGATCGAAAAGATACGCGAGCAGATACAGAATATAGAATAAGGAGAATCACTGTAATTATGCAGCTAATAAATATCGGGTACGGGAATATGGTCTGTGCAGGAAGGATCGTAGCAATAGTAAGCCCGGATGCGGCGCCGGTAAAAAGAATGGTGCAAAGCGCAAAGGAAAACGGAACACTTGTGGATGCGTCGTGCGGAAGGAAGACGAAGGCAGTGATAATAACGGACAGTGACCATGTTATCCTATCAGCCGTCCAGCCGGAAACACTGGCGCACAGAACATCTCAGACTGAAAATACAGAGGAGGATGGAACAGATGATATCTGAGGGACTTCTGATCGTTATATCAGGACCAGCCGGCACAGGCAAAGGAACAGTAGTAAAGGAGCTTGTGAAGGACGACAGCTTCCGGCTTTCAATATCCGCAACAACAAGAGCGCCGAGGGGAACGGAACAGGACGGAGTAGAATATCATTTTCTCAGCCGTGAGAAATTCGAGGAAATGATAGCAGAAAACGGGTTTTATGAATATGCCGAGTATGTAGGAAATTACTATGGAAGTCCGAAAAAACCGGTTGAGGAGTGGACAAAAGAAGGAAAAAATGTTATACTGGAGATTGAGGTCCAGGGCTGCCAGAAAATGAAAGCGGTCAGACCGGACTGTATCAGTATATTTATAAAGCCGCCTTCAATGGAGGAGCTTGAAAAGAGACTCCGCGGCAGAGGTACTGAGACAGAAGAAGTTATCAGAAAGCGTATGTCAAGGGCGCAGGAGGAGCTTCTTCTTGCAGACAGCTATGATTATGTTGTTGTGAATGATACGGTAGAAAGATGCGCAGGAGAGATAATGGATATCATTTCAGGGCTGAAGTCGTGAAGACGATCCGGCTGCTGTGTTTTTATGAAAGGGAGAATTTGTATGAATTATGAGCGTTACACAAGACCAAATGTGGATGAGATATTTGCAGGAAAAATGAGCAAATACGCTCTTGCGATAGCAGTCGCAAAGAGAGCAAGACAGATCACAGATGATATGCAGAGCGATAAGGGTAAGGTTTGTGATAAGCCGGTTATCGTTGCAGTTGAAGAGTTCAAGGATCATAAGTATTCAATCCTTGAACCGGATGTGGATGACTGATATGCCTCTTGTTGCCGGAGTTGCAGTTGAAAATACAGACTTTGGCTTTGATAAGCTGTATGACTATATCGTACCGGAAAAAATGTGCAGAGCTGCTGTTGGATGCAGGGTGAAGGTCAGCTTCGGACATAGCCTCAGACAGGGAATGATTCTTTCTCTGAGGGAATCGGAGGATACGGAAAAGCTGAAAAGCATCAGTGAGATCATTGATAAGGAGCCTGTGTTGTCTGAGGAACTTGCAGGACTTGCCGTGTATATGAAGGAGCATTGCTTCTGTACCTATTTTGATGCCTGCTGCGCTATGCTGCCGACAGGTCTTTCTGTAAAGCTGACTTATGAATATTATCTCTCCGGAAATGAGGAGCCTGTTTTGCTCAGCAATGAT
>CACZSM010000219.1 GCA_902783815.1 uncultured Ruminococcus sp. | reverse complement strand
TTTAAACTTGTTGTACGCTGTATTGTTTTTTCAGTTATTATAACCCAAGGTGAATGCTTTTTTATTTATATCCACAAATGCCGGCTTTACGCATTTTTCTATCGCACTTTCCCACTTTTCCTCCGGTATATCAAAATACTTCGCAAGTCTGCCCATAAGCACTATATTACAAGCCTTTACGGATCCTGCTTCACCGGCAAGGGAAAGAGCATCAATTGCATCTACATTTACTCCCTTTTCCCTCATCTCGTCAAGTACCTCCACAGGATACTCCGCATTGCCGATTATTACCGGCATTGGATCTATCTGCTGTGTATTTACTATAACTGTGCCGCCCTTTCTGAGATCCTTTATGTATCTTGCTGCTTCGAGCTTCTCAAAGCTGACTATATAATCAGCCTCGCCCTCCTCTATTATCGGAGAATATACCCTATCGCCAAATCTTACATAAGTGACAACGGAGCCGCCTCTCTGACTCATTCCGTGGACTTCGCTTACCTTCACATCATAGCCCTCGTCAACAAGCAGTCTGCCCAGCAGCTTTGAAGCAAGCAAAGATCCCTGACCGCCAACTCCAACGATCATTATATTTTTAGTTTCCATAGATCATTCTCCCTCACTTTCAAATGCGCTGAACGGACACAGAGATGCACATACGCCACAGCCAATACAAAGTGTATTGTCGATAACAGCGTGTTTATCCCTGAATGATATTGCCGGACATCCGAACTTCATGCAGCGCTTGCAGCCTCTGCACTTATCCGTATTAATTCTGAGTGGTTTTTTCGGCTTTACATATTTGAGCAGAACACAAGGTCTGCGTGAGATTATAACAGAAGGCTCATTCTTTGCAAGCTCCTCTTTTACAGCCTTTTCACATTCATCAAGGTTATACGGATCTACAACTCTTACGCTGTTTATTCCCACAGCTCTGCACAGACTTTCAAGATCGACCTTTCCTGCCGGGTCGCCTTTTATATTTTTTCCTGTAGTCGGATTCTGCTGATGACCTGTCATACCTGTTACTGAGTTATCAAGAATAATGACAGTTGAATTTGACTGGTTATATGCAATATTGATAAGACCGGTAACGCCTGAATGAATAAAAGTAGAATCGCCTATAACACAGACTGTCTTTCCCTCTGTTTCCTGCTGACCTGCCTTATTATAGCCGTGGAGTCCTGAAACTGAGGCACCCATACAAAGCGTCATATCAAGTGCATTAAGCGGAGGCATTGAGCCGAGTGTATAACATCCGATATCGCCCAATACTGTTATATTATTTTTTGCAAGTACATAATACATTCCCCTGTGAGGGCAACCTGCACACATCATCGGAGGTCTTACAGGTATTTCAGTTTCAAGAGCAACGCTTTCCTTGTCTGCAATACCGAATGCCTTTGCGATTGTTTTCTGAGAGAACTCGCCAAGCATTGAGAACTTATCCTTGCCGACAACCTCTACACCGATATTTTTGCAATGTGTTTCGATTACCGGGTCAAGCTCCTCAATAACATAGACCTTTCCGACTTTTCTTGCAAATGTCCTGATAAGCTCAACGGGTAGCGGATTTACCATGCCAAGCTTCAACACGGAAACTTTATTTCCGAATACTTCCTTTACATACTGATAGGATGTTGACGAGGTTATGATACCAAAATCATAATCTCCATTACCCTCTTCTACCCTGTTCAGCGGAGAGGTCTCAGCATATGCGGTCAGCTTTGCAGTCCTTTCCTCAACAAACGGATGTCTTGCTATGGCATTTGCCGGAGCCATTATATACTTCTTAGGATTCTTTACATATTCCTTTGTTACTTCTGTTCTTTCGCCCTTTTCTACTATACTCTGTGAATGAGCAACACGGGTACACATCTTTATGAATACAGGTGTATCAAACTGTTCGGATATCTCATATGCGATCTTTGCAAAGTCCAGAGCCTCCTGTGAATCCGACGGTTCAAGCATCGGCACCTTCGCTGCAACTGCATAATGACGGGAATCCTGTTCATTCTGGGATGAGTGCATACCGGGGTCGTCTGCAACACAGATCACCATTCCGGCATTTACTCCCGTATATGACATTGTAAAAAGCGGGTCTGCCGCTACATTAAGACCAACATGCTTCATACAACAGGCTGATCTTTTTCCTCTGAGAGATGCGCCAAAGGCTGTTTCTGTTGCAACCTTTTCATTCGGTGCCCACTCGCAGTAGGTATCGTTAAATTTTGCAAATTCCTCGGTTATCTCCGTACTCGGAGTTCCGGGATAGCTTGATATCACACAGCAGCCTGCTTCATAAAGACCTCTTGCAAGAGCTGCATTGCCTATCATCAGTTCTTTCATTTTTCTACCGCCTTTTCTGTTTTATTATTTTACCTGATATCTTTTCAATTATTCCTGAGATCTACGATCCTCTTTGCCTTGCCCTGGAATCTTTCTATAGTCTTTGGCGGAACAAGCGTTACCTTTGTTCTGAGACCAAGTATTGACTGCATCTTGCTCTCAATGAACTTTTTAAGGTCACTGAGTCTCTGATAATTTTCGAGCAGCTCAACATTTTCAAGCTCAACCTTTATTTCAAGGCTGTCCTTATAATTCTCACGGGTAATAATAAGCATATAGTGAGGCGCTATATCCTTTATCTGTATCAGGATATTTTCTATCTGTGTCGGGAATACATTTACTCCCTTGATTATGAGCATATCATCTGTTCTGCCCATTGTCTTTGCCATTCTTGCATGAGTTCTTCCGCAGGAGCATGGCTCATATGTTATCTTTGTAATATCCTTTGTACGGTATCTCAGAACAGGCATACCTCTTCTTGTAAGAGTTGTAATAACAAGTTCTCCGACCTCTCCGGCAGCAAGTCTTTCGCCTGTATCAGTATTGATTATCTCCGGGAGGAAGTGATCCTCCGCAAAGTGCATACCATTTCTTGCTTCGCAGTCTCCTGATACGCCTGGACCGCCAAGCTCTGTCATACCGTAGTTATCGGACACACGGATATTGAAATTAGATTCTATCTGAGATCTCATTGCAGGCGTGCATGGTTCAGATCCAAGTATTCCAAGACGAAGCTTATAGTCAGACAGTGGATAGCCTGCCTCTTTTGCTGTTTCAGAAAGATACAGCGCATATGACGGTGTTGCAACAAGGCCGGTTACTCCATAGTCACGCATCATCATAAGCTGTTTTTCCGTATTGCCGGATGATGCCGGGATTACCGTAGCCCCGATCTTTTCCATACCATAATGCAGACCAAGAGCGCCTGTAAACATACCGTAGCCAAAGCTGATCTGTATTACATCATCAGATGTAACACCGCCTGCCATTGCAACACGGGCAACAAGGTCAGACCAGATATTAAGATCCTCTTTTGTATATACGCCTACAGTCGGCTTACCTGTTGTACCTGATGATGCGTGTATCCGGACTATATCCTTCATTGGAACAGCTGCCATTCCGAACGGATAATTGTCACGGAAGTCATCCTTTGTTGTAAAGGGTATATACTGTATATCGGAGAGGGTCTTTATTTTTGAGCCATCTCCCACACCGCAGTCTGTCAGTCGCTTATGGTAAAGCGGTACATTATCATAGCAGTATTTTACAGTTTCCTTCAATCTTTCAAGCTGTAGAGCCTCGATTTGTTCTCTTGGGAGCGTTTCAATATCCTTTTGAAACATCATTTTTATCATTTCCTTTTTTTAATTTATTTCAGACCCCTGTCCGATTTTTTTTGCACCTATGCAATCATTTCATACACATTATACAACACATCATTAATTTTTGCAACCCCACCCCCGGCGCAGTCATGGAATTCAACTTTCTTTAAAAGAAAAATAGCCAACAAAAAGGCAAAAGTTTCGGTCAAGCCTT
>CACZSM010000218.1 GCA_902783815.1 uncultured Ruminococcus sp. | reverse complement strand
TGTAAAACCCTTGTATCTGCCCATCACCTTATAATGCGTTACTGCATTTCTTGAATTTTTATCTGTTACAGTCATTTTTTTACGGTCGGACGGATGCCTTCCGATCGGAAGATCTATCGTTCCTGAATCATCTCTGAATCCACCATATACGACTGCCTGATATTTTCTCGTAAAGCTGTGTACCTTTATCTGATCCGCAAGAAGCTGGTGCGAAAAATCATTTTTTGCTACGATCAGCAGACCGCTTGTATCCTTGTCTATCCGGTGAACTATACCTGGTCTGAGCACTCCATTGATACCGGACAAACTATTTCCACAGTGAAATAACAGCGCATTTACAAGAGTACCTTCATAATTTCCGGCCGCAGGATGTACGACCATCCCCTTTGGCTTATTCACTACAAGAAGATCATTGTCCTCATAAACTATGTCAAGCGGTATATTTTCAGGCTTTGCCTCCGGCAATACGGGATCCGGAATATTCAGCTCGATACTGTCTCCATCCCTCAGCTTATAATTCTTTGCTGCTGACCTGCCGTTTACACTGACATTTCCCTCATCTATCAGTTTTTGTACTGCCGAACGGGTAATATCTCCGGCTTCCTTTGATATAAAGCTGTCCAGTCTTGTTCCTGATGCGGCGGCATCAGCCTTAAATGTCTTTTTCGTCATTTTTATCAGCTTCATCCTTCTTTTTGAATTCCGGACTCATCATTATTGATATCACAAACAACGCTGCGCCTATGGTAATACAATAATCAGCAAAATTACATACGGGCGGAAAAAAAGACAGGGCAAGATAATCTATTACAAAACCTCTGAATATCCTGTCGATAAGATTTCCAATACCTCCGCCTATTATCATAGTAACTGCTACAGTAAACAGCTTTCCCGTAAATTTCTTTTTTACAAGAAGATAAATAAATATACCTATCATCACTCCGGTTATTATGGAAAAAATTACTGTACTGTTCTGAAATATGCCGAATGCTGCTCCACGGTTTTCCGTATATATAAGTGCAAACAGATTATCTATCACCGTAACGCTTCCAGAGGGATACAAATTCTCGTATATAAAATACTTAATGACCTGGTCTGTCACAGCTATAAGAACCGAAAATATGCCTACCATTAACAAAGTCAAACAGCTCACCTCTCTATTCACTATCAAAAAGCGGTGCATCAAATGATACACCGCCGTTTTTTTATCACATATCAAGCTCCATAGCTTCCATTACCTTTGCACATCTGCTGCAAAGTGTCGGATGCTTGCTGCTCTGACCTACTGTTTTGCTGAATACCCAGCAGCGCTCACACTTATCTCCCTCTGCATGAAGCACCTCTACTTCAAGTCCCTCTGTTTCAGCCTCTGTTATCTCAACTGCTGATACAATAAATGCTGCTGCAAGCTCCTTCTCAGCTGATCTGAGGAATTCAAGCTGTTCACCGCTGCATTTGAGTACGACCTTTGCCTCAAGCGAGGATCTGATATTCTTGCTCTTTACCTCTACCTCTATAGCTTTCTTTACAATATCACGAGTTTCATGTATTCTGTCCCACATTGCAACAAAGCTCTCATCTATATTTATACCCGTCTTTTCAGGCATATCATTAAAGAGTACATTTTCTGCATTTGCCGACTTATCATGCGGCATATACTGCCAGATCTCATCAGATGTATATACAAGTATCGGAGAAACAAGTCTTGCCATTGCATCGAGTATCTTATAGATCGTTGTCTGAGCTGCTCTTCTTTCCTTACTGTCTGACTTTTCCGTATAGAGTCTGTCCTTAAGCACATCGAAGTAGAAATTACTCATATCTACAACACAGAAATTATGAAGTGCCTGATAAACTATATGGAAATCAAATGTATCGTAAGCCTTTCTGACCTTATCATTAAGCTCATCGAGCTTCATAAGCGCCCACTTATCTATAGGAAGAAGCTCCTCTGTAGGAATAATATCATTATCAGGATCAAAGTCACTGAGGTTTCCAAGAATATAACGAGCAGTATTTCTGATCTTTCTGTAAGCCTCACTAAGCTGTGCAAGTATTTCCTTAGAGATTCTTACATCCGCCTGATAATCTGTTGAAGATACCCAGAGTCTGAGTATATCTGCGCCGTACTGAGAGATAATATCCTCCGGCTCTATACCGTTGCCGAGTGACTTTGACATCTTTCTGCCCTGACCATCTACTACCCAGCCATGAGTAACGACCGTCTTGTACGGAGCCTTTCCGAAAGCAGCAACAGATGTGAGAAGTGATGACTGGAACCAACCTCTGTACTGATCCGCGCCCTCAAGATACAGGTCAGCAGGCCATTTCAGATAATCTCTTGAACCGCATACAGCCGCATGAGATACGCCTGAATCGAACCATACATCCATTATATCCTTTTCCTTGGTGAATTCCGCGCATCCGCATTTCGGACATTCAAGTCCCTGAGGGATAAGCTCAGCGGCATCCTTTTCATACCAGATATCAGATCCATACTGTCCGAAGAGTCCTGAAACATGAAGCATAACATTCTTTTCAAGTATAGGCTCTCCGCAGTCCTTACAGAAGAATATCGGTATCGGAACGCCCCATTTTCTCTGACGGGAAATACACCAGTCCTTACGCTCACGAACCATTGAGCTTATACGATCCTCGCCCCATGCCGGGATCCACTCTATTTTGCGTATTTCATCAACAGCCGCGTCCTTAATATCATCAACCGAGCAGAACCACTGTTTTGTAGCTCTGAACAATACCGGCTTTTTACATCTCCAACAGTGCGGATACTGGTGAATTATCTTTTTCAGAGCAAAGAGAGCGCCTGTCTTATCAAGATATTCAGCGATAGGCTTATTTGCATCTTCTGTAAGCAGACCTGCAAACATACCTGCTTCCTCTGTAAGTCTGCCCTGCGCATCTACAGGTACTACCATCGGAAGTTCCTCATAATTACGGCAAACATTATAGTCGTCAACACCGTGACCTGGCGCCGTATGAACGCAGCCGGTACCGCTTTCAAGAGTAACATGATCGCCCACTATTACAAGAGAGGTCCTGTCAAGGAAAGGATGAGCTGTTTTCATATATTCAAGCTCTGCGCCCTTTATTGTGCCTATGACCTCATAGTTTTCCTTGCCGGCAGCCTCCATTGCAGCAGCATAGAGTTCCTCTGCCATAACATAGAATTCGCCGTCACACTTGATAAGACTATAATTGAATCTCGGTCCAACGCATATTGCCACATTAGCAGGAAGTGTCCAGGTTGTTGTAGTCCATATTACAAAATATGTGTTTTTCAGATCAGCGCCCATTGCGCTCAATTTGCCGAGATCATCTGTTACCTTGAACTTTACATAAATTGAATGACATGGATCCTCGCCATACTCGATCTCAGCCTCAGCAAGAGCTGTCTGACAGTCAGGACACCAATATACCGGCTTCAGACCTCTGTATATATAGCCCTTGCTTGCCATATCAGCAAATATTTCTACCTGTTTTGCCTCAAAATCATGCGTAAGGGTGATATATGGATTATCCCATTCTGCAATACCGCCAAGACGCTTGAACTGTTCCCTCTGGTTATCAATATATGTCTGCGCGAATTCACGGCAGATCCTTCTGAGTTCAACATCCGATATTGCATCCGAATTGCTTACTCCGGCTTTCTTTCTTGCCTTAAGCTCTGTAGGCAGTCCATGAGTATCCCAGCCCGGTACATACGGTGACTTGAATCCCGTCATATTCTTATATCTTACAATTATATCCTTCAAAGTTTTATTCAGCGCGTGGCCAAGATGGATATTTCCGTTTGCATACGGAGGTCCGTCATGCAGAACATAGAGGGGCTTTCCCTCATTCAGCTCCATCAGCTTTTCATAAACCTTACTTTCCTGCCAGCGCTTCAATGTTACAGGCTCTGACTTAGGCAGACCTGCTCTCATTGGAAAATCCGTTTTCGGCAGATTAAGGGTACTGTTATAATCCTGCGGCATTGGTTTTCTCTCCTCTGTAAAATTAATAACCCGAAATCCGACACATACAGTGCCGGAATTCAGGAAAAATGATTATCTTCTTCTTTTATGTCCTTTTCCGGACTTACGCCTGCGGTAATCAACATCTGTCTCTATTGCAGGCATAGGCGAACCGATAAGCGTAATTGAATCTTCTTTCTCAGCCGGTGCGGTGCTCTCAGGAACTGCCGGTGTTTCAGCGACAGCCTGTTCAGACGCAGTCTCCTGCTCTGGTTGTTCGTCTGTGCCGCCTACAAACACGAATTCTTCCTCTTTTGGCGCAGCCTGTTCCTCAGCACCAGCAGCTTCTTGTTCAGCAGCAGGCTGAGCAACGCTCTGATATTCGATCGGCTGATTTCCGTGCATTTCAGGGTAAGCAGCATCAAGCTCTCCCTTTCGTCTTTCGATATCCTCCGGCTTAGTCATATCATTTATTATCTTAAGATGATCTTTATATGACTGTATCAGATAATTCCTGAACTTATTTGTTTCAGACATTATCCTTATCAGTTTTTCCTTCTGAGCCTCTATTATCGCGTTATTCTCCTCTATCTGGTAGGATGATTCGCGCAGAGTTTTATTGATAAGTTCCTCGATCTTTGCATTTGCCTCCTGATCGATCTTTTCTGCTCTTTCCTGAGCATCTCTTACAAGTGTTTCTGCCTTTTCCTTAGCCTCAGAGAGCTGCTCATCAGATTTGCGTGTAGCCTCCATTACTATCTGTTTAGCAGTCATTTCAGCCGTAATAAGAGCATTCTGAACGCTCTCTGCCTTTTCCTTACACTTTGTGATCTCAGAATTCTGTTGTTCAAGTCTTGATTCAAGCTCCCTGTTTGCTCTTTCTAAGCTTTTTACCTTCTGAACAACCTTTTCCACAAAGTCATCAACATCATCGCATTTATATCCGCTGAATCCAGACTTGCGGAAACTTATATTTTCCATTTCCTCTAATGTTATCACAATGTTACCCCCATATTTCTACTTTCGGCTGTCAAAAATCAGAAGTAAACATTATCGCTTCCGACTTCATCCATAGCATCCTGACCCGAAAGTGTCACATTGCTTGGCATTATAATAAATGTATCCTCTGCCACCTTTTTTACATTACCGCTGTTTGCATAGGCAACGCCTCCGAGGAAGTCAATAATTCTTCTTGAAACATCCTTATTTGTATCCTCAACATTAAGGATAACAGTATTCCTTTTCATCAGCTCATTAGCCATTTCCTTAACGGACGGGTCAAAAGCCTCCGGCTTGAAAAGGACGAACTGTACTGCTGCGGAATCATGGATATTGATCACATTATCAGATGACACTGTTTCAGTATCCGAGTCATCCACATCCATATCAGGCTGACTATTCTCTTCCATTGCCTCTGTATCGTCATAGAAATCCTCGTACTCAACCTCATCCTCAGGCTGCTTCAAAATACTCTTGAATTTTCCCATAAAACCTGCCATTTTATTTTCCTCCTGTTTTTCATCTGTATATTCTGGCGCCGAAGAGTCCTGAACCGACCCTTATCATATTTGCGCCTGACAGAATAGCATACGAATAATCATCGGACATTCCCATTGAAAGAAAGTCCATACATACATTATCCAATTTTTTCGACGAAATGTCAATAAAGAGTTTATACATATCATCAAAAAATTTTAAAATTTCCTGTTTTTCCTCGCAAATCGGCGGTACAGACATCAATCCTCTTACTTTTACAGAGGGCATTGCCGCTATTTTCTCAATCAACTCATCAATATTCTCTTTAAGCACACCGGATTTATTTTCTTCTCTGCCAATATTTACCTCTATCAGAACATTTGTCAGAACGCCATTTTTAACGGACTGTCTTGATATTTCCTCAGCGAGCTTAACACTATCTACTGACTGTATCATTGACACCTTTCCGATTATCTGTCTGACCTTATTTGTCTGCAAATGGCCTATGAACTGGAGATCAGTATTGGCAAGATCGTACTCATCATATTTTGACAGCAGTTCCTGCACTCTGTTTTCTCCGATAGCGTCAAGACCCAGAGAAACCGCATAATTGATATAAAGCGGTTCAACAGTTTTTGTTGCTGCAAGGAAAGTTATATCCTCTGGCCGCCTGCCGGTTTTTTCTGCTGCCAGAGCAATATTTTCCCTTATTGTTTCATAATTAGCCCTTATGTCGTCCATACGCTTAAACTGTTCTGTCGATAATTTTCCCGTCATACAGATTAGCTCCTTCCACTACAACATCATCATACGCTTTCAGTATTCCGATATTTTGCGAGACAAGCTCATCATCATCGGGATTCTGCTTGCATATCACAAAATCACTTCCTGTATAAAGCGGAACGATCTGCTTGAAAAGCAGCTCATTTCCGATACGGATATACACTCCCTTTACATTCAGCGTAACTTCCTTTTTATTTCCATCCTTATCCTTATGTATTTCCTTGACCGTACACTCATGTACTGCATTTTTTGAAACATAAATACCCTTATATGTTTTCAGCACTATGGCTATATTTTCATCCCTCATAGAAGGCATTTCAGCATTCATATAAGTACCCTGCAATACTACAACTGCATCTGATGTCTTTGTTTTCTGATTTATAGAAAAGAGTTCAACTGAAATTATATTACTGTTGACCTGTGGTATTTCCACGCTCAGAGAATCTGAATTCTTGATCTTCAGCGCATCCTCTCCGGAAACCTCGCATACTATATACCAGTAAACTCCCTTTACTACCTTACCGATAACATTACTGTCAACCTGTTTTTTCATAATTTTTCCGCTAAGCTCACCTGTCTGAATATTCAGCAGGTCATCAGGAGTGACCTGATTTTCGTATCCATCCGCTTTACTTACAAAATAACCTGTAGACGGAGAAAGGATCTGCTTTACATTTTCCATTTCAGTCGATCCCTTTGAAAGACTGCTTATCTGTGTACGAAGTTCCTTTATTCTTTCAGAAAACCTTGCAACCTTTCCCGTCACCATTTGTCTTTCATTTATACTGTAAAGCAGCATTTCTGTTTTTGAGTCTGCATTTTGCAGATCGCCGTCTGACAAAGAAAAATTGATCTGTGAAAGCAGGCCGTCAATATTCTTATCAAGCTCATCAGGAGTAGCAGAAAGTGCCATTGAGGTCTTATCGAGCTGTTCAAGCCTTTCCACCTCAGCCTTCATATCATCTATTCTTTGTTTATCTGCCGCTGCGCCGGCATTCGGAAAAACATTGGCAACCGTTTCATTTTTAGAAACCTTATCGCCATCCAACAATGTCATTGACACAAATCCGCCGTTATTATACTTTATAAGCTCTTCATCACGGACAAAATATCCGTTTACAGATATAGAATCTGATACTGTCAGAACATTAGCAGTTTCTGTTTTTATCTGCGTAAAGTTTGCTTTCAGCACAACAGATATTATAT
>CACZSM010000217.1 GCA_902783815.1 uncultured Ruminococcus sp. | reverse complement strand
TTCAGCAAAAACTTTGATGAGTGAATTTGCACCAAATGGGTATGGAATACCATATATGATAAAATACCTAAAACACTGAATTACATGTGGGTTTCAAGCATTTTTATTCAATCAAGTTTCACGGATTCAGGGTATAGTCAAGTAAGTTCCCAATGCCATAAAAGCAAAACCGCTCTGACCAACAAACGAAAATTGGTCGAGCGCGGTCTTTCTTTCTTGGCATAAGTTACACACTTTAGATACCATTAGATTCATCACATTTAACTTTTAATCACCATATCAACTAAACCTGAAAAACTGGAACTTAAAACTGTTTAAGAAACTGAATAGCCTGCGCAGCATCCTCTGCCTTGAAAACACCTGTTCCCGATACACATATATCTACCCCGGCTCTTGCGGCAGCTTCGGCTGTGTCAGCGGCAATTCCGCCGTCAGCTTCAACAAGTACGCCCAGTCCCCGTCTCTTTATCTCTGCCTTTATCTCCCCGACCTTCGGCATCATATCAGCCATGAATTTCTGTCCGCCGAATCCCGGCTCGACCGTCATTACAAGAACCATATATACATCATCAAGATACGGGAATACTGCCTCCGCCGGAGTTTTAGGTTTTACCACCACTCCCGGCTTTACTCCCCTGCTTTTTATCTTTTCAATAGTCTCCCTGATATCCGACTCAGCTTCAACATGAAATGTAATAATATCCGCGCCGGCATCAGCAAAGGCGTCTATATAGTCAAGCGGATGCTCTATCATAAGGTGAACATCAAACGGCAGACTTGTATATTTGCGGACTGACTTTATAATAGCCGGTCCTATAGTAAGGTTAGGCACAAAATGACCGTCCATAACATCAAGATGAATCATATCTGCGCCTGCTTTATCCACCCTTACTATCTCATCACCCATTTTTGCAAAATCACAGCTGAGCAGTGACGGTGCAACTTTCATTTCTATCAACCTTTCTTTATATCAGCTTCTTGACTATCGCAGATACAACTATCATTGCAGCGATCCAGAAGCCCGTGTATATCAGCATTTCAAGAATACCCAACTTTGCAAATCCTGATACAAAGGATATGAATATTACAAGCACCATTCCAAGCGCTACTGCAAGATACTGTATTATTTTTGCAATACTCACCGTTGATTTCATCCTTATGCACCCGGCAACAGCACTTGCAAATGCTTTCAGCTTACCATTTGTAACAAGATATGCTCTGGAGCTTTTTTCCTTCTTTGTCATTTCATCATATGCTATCGTTCCAAGACCTGTCGGAAGTATTTTTATACATCTCGAAAGCAGACTGAACCTGTCTGCAATGAATTCCGGAGTCAGATTACAGTCTATCGAACGGATAACAAAGCTGACTCCATTATCTTCCAGAAGTCTGAGGCTATGTGCTATTTCCCTATCCGTCTTATAAGTCATAATAAACATTGCAACAAGCTCTCCGCCCATTGAGATATAGGAAACCTCACTTCCCATTTTGTGATACTTTTCCTCTATTCTGATATTCGGCGGTGTTATATTATGCTTTTCAAGAAGTTGTCTATTTCCGATAAGTATTCTCTGTCCGCCTATCCATCCCCTCAGACCAAGCCCGTCATCATAAGATACCATTGTCACCTCCGGCAAGGTAGTACGGCTCTGGATTATTGTGTCGAAAATATGCGACATCGGACCATCAACAGCAAAAGTAACTGCTGCACCTGCCATTATTGCACTTTTCAGCTTGCTTTCATTAAATGATCTTATTCCGCTGAGGATTATATTACCCTTCGGATAAAGCTGTGACGAATCAAGCATCAGGACATTTGTATCGCCGAACTGTTTTACAGTCTCATATCCAGCGACCATTGCGCCGTCTGCAAGCGCATTTGAGCAGAGGTCCTTCAAAGGTATATTAATTGCGATCATACTGCACATAGGCGTAGATATTACAGAAAGAATAGCAAAGGAAGATACTCCGCCGATAAAATCCCTTGTAATAAATCCGTAGCCAACGGCAAGTCCGAGTGATATTGCCGCTGTAAACGGGGCAATAAATCTGGAGAGCGATTCAACCGGATCAGCCTCATATGAAAGTCTGAGGAAGTTGCTCATGAACTTTGATTCCTTGACATATGCGATAAGCGGATGTCTTGATGGCAGTCCGGACGAAAACTTCTCAGCATTAACGCTGTCGGTATATATCTTTCCGGCGAATTTGGCCTCCGGCGAACAAAGGAACGAGAAGTTATCCGATGCTCTTTTTACTATCAGAAGATTTCCGAAGCTATGAAGCATCAAAGCAAGTATCACAAGCGGCAAATACAGATGATATGTTCCGTTTACATAGATACCCGGCATAAACAGCGCCGTAACAGACTGTATTACTCCTGCAACGGATGCCACAGCCATTGCGGTATCACTGTTGCCCCTGAAGTGTCTGAGGGGCATAAGACCATTGACTATCTGATATCTTGTCACGAACACGGAAAGCGCAAGCAGTATAAAGCTGATAATACCAAACACAAGCCAGCCATTTCTCAGCACAGAATTATAAAGCTCCGGCAGAAGCTGGCACAGCAGGGCATTTATGACGGATGCCGCACAGGTTACACAAAGTATTACTGTCCTGACAAAGACCTTCCTCATATTCTCTCCGAGATCTGTTTTTATAGATTCCTTATCCGCAGGTCCCGTATAGTCATCTATCTGAGGTTTTTCCTCTACCTCCTCATCAGTGTCCTGACCGATGAATTCATAGTCATGGCTTCCGAATACATCCGCCAGTCTGAATTTTCTCTTCTTGACCTTTAGTGTTTTTACCTTTTTATTGTTTTCCTTCGGCGGTGTTTTCTCCTTTTGTTCGGCATCATTCTTTTTGCCCTCCTCCGGATCAGGTTCAGGAGCAGGTTTAGGCGCAGGCGCAAAGGTTCTGAGCTTCCGTATCTTCATATACTCATTTTTGACGGTAGATGTGAATTTTCCTGCCATTATCACCATCTTTACTGAGTCATTGCTTTTATAAACAAGGGGTTCCGGCTTTTCTTCAGAAAAATCCTTTTGCATCCTGTCCGGTGTAATATTCTTTTCAGGCTGTTCTGCCGCCGGAGCTTCTGTTCTGGTCGGCTGCGCAGGCGTACTGCTGCGGAAAATTACATTATTTACCGCCGGCGCAGGAGGCTTTACAGGTTCACTATGAGCAAGCTCATTATTCCCCGTCGTTTCAGGCTTCGGAGTTTCCGCTGATACTGTATGCGAAAGCTCATCTTTTCTTTCCTCAACAGGTTTTTCCTGCTTTTCTGCATCATCATGAGAAAGCTCATTTTTTCTTGTTTCTTTCGGAGATTCTGCCTTTATCTCAGTTTTATCCTCTGCCGGAGCTGTCTGTTCTGTTTTTGCGGTGATCTCCGGCTGCGGCGGCTGTTCCTGAGCCATCTCTGTTTGTCTCTGGAAAAGCACATTCTCCTCTTTTACATCCTGCGGCATGGGTTCATCCGGATGCGGCACTGCTTCCGGCTCAGTAAATACAGCTTCATCAGATGTATTCCTTCCGAATATTTCCCCCGCCGTCATACGAAAGCCCGGTCGATCCGTTACAGATGCCTTTACCCTCAGTACATCATCAAGACTTATCTCTGTTTTGATCTCCTCCGGCTTTGTCTCCTTACGCTCCGTATGCTTTTCCGCATCTTCCTTACTTTCAGATCGGAAAAGTACAGTTCCTTCCTCCTCATTCTCTCCCTTTATCTGTGATACGGCAGGTACGGGATTTTTTACTTCCGGCTGCTTTGGTTTCTCCGATCTCTCTTCCCTCTCCTTGCGGATCTCCGGAGCTTTTACAGCTTTTTCCGGCTGTTTTTTTATCTCAGGAGGTCTCGACGGCTT
>CACZSM010000216.1 GCA_902783815.1 uncultured Ruminococcus sp. | reverse complement strand
CTCTTTAGCCATTATGTATGTTACTGACTACAATTAAGCTCCAGAAGCCGCGTAGGAGAAACAATGACAGCGGCGGCACGCCGCCGACGGCGAAGCCGCCCAGTAAGCTATTGTTGCCACTTTCTACGGATAATCTACATACATTACTGTACCAATAATTTTAACTTTTAAAAAACTCCACTCTCAGCTGAATGACATTTTGTGACAAAATCACAAAAATAATTAATCTTTATTATCAAATTCTATTGATTTATTCTTAAATCGTGGTATAATAATTATAATTGTAATTGCGTATTGTTGGCAGATGACCGATGGAAACAGGGGTGATTAAATGGATTTTAAGACATATGTACAAAGTGTTGTGGCAGCATATGTTGAAAAACAGGATCAGAATGTCATTTTTATCAAGCATTATAATACTTTGGACATTACTCAGGAGGAGATCCTTGCCAATGTTGAGAAAACTGATGATAAGGTCTTCCTTTACCATGAATATGTTATGCACAATATGCACAATGCCTTTGCTCCGTTCCTTGATTGGATAAGATGGTGCTATAATACCTTTTACAGTGATCTGATGTCTGTTGAAAATTTTCTGGATTCATGTCATGTCTATTCGCTTCACCGTGAGCCTATCGCAAGTCTTATACGGGATGGTGTCTGTCGGCGTAAGGAAGATGTAATGAATTTTGAGGTTGCATTTGAATCAAACCGGATGATACAGGATATCATTTCAATTCTTGAATATCTTGCAAAGGAACATCATCTAATTATGATCCTTTCAAAATTTCATCTTGCGCCATTCAGTACCCTGCAGCTTTTATCAAGGATAATTGAAAAATCACTTAATGTTCATGTTATCGTCATGTATAATGATGAGTTCCGTGTGGCAGCATATAAGAAAGAAGTGTGGGAGGAGATCCTGAAAAAATCAGAGGAGATGAACCTGCAGCTTGACTGGGGCAGCATGGACAGTAAAAGGACAATAGATATCCCTGATGAATTCTGGTTTGATAAGGATAAAAAAGATGAGTATATATTGAAACTGAACAATATGTACTATATGTTTGCGCTTGAAGATGCTTATTATTATATGGCTGATATCATCTACCGCATGGACGAAAAAACTATATGGCTGACAAGACAGGAACAGTTCCCGTTTTTACAGCTTGCGGCCATGATAGATATGGATATGGGTCAGGTAAATCATGCTCTTGTCATATGCGATAAGATGACAAATATGTGTACATTAGGTACTGACGATAATTTGACTAAGTATATGTATTATTATACTTGTGCAAGAGCAAGAATAATTCTTGAACAATCAAGCGTAGTGTGCAGCTATTGTGAAAAATGTATAAACCTTGCAAAAGAGATGAATGATGACTACCTTGAATGTAAGGCGGAGATACTTTTGTATTCTTCCAAGATCGGTATAAACAGGGATCTGTTTGAGTATAACAGTCTGTTTAATGAAATAGATGCACAAGTAATTGAAAAAGCTGAAAAATATGGATTTTTGAATTTCCTTGCATATTACTATGTATTTGGCTTTGGTAATGAACAGGAAACCGTAGATGCTGTTGCAAATGGTGAGATGGAGCCAGTGCATTTCAATAAAGGAATAGAGCTGGGAACAAAGCTCGGAAATGATAATTTCCTTATGAATGCGTACATGAAGAATATCATTCTGTATTCTCGGTATGAGCGTTACAAGTATGTCCGAGAAATGTACAAAAAGAGACTTGCAGTGCTTAAAAGACCTAATCCGCTGAGAGAAGCACATATGTATGCAGGTCTTGGGTATAACAGTATAGTTATTGAGGACTATGAAAAAGCTGATACTTACCTTAAAAAAAAGCGTCAATACGCTTACAGAGCTTGAAGTTGCGGATGATATAATGAATTCGCTTTATAATATGGCGCTGAACTACTTTGTAGCTGAGGCGTATGAAAGTGCAAAAAAAGTAGTTGAAGTTATCATTAAGATGCTGAAGGAGCTTGGATATTCTTCATTAAGAGCCTGCAGCAATACAAAGCTCTACAGTATTATAGCGATAAGCTGCTATTACCAGAAGGAATACTATAACAGCTACTATTTCCTGAGTAAAATGGAAGTAATAGTTGAACATATACTGAAAGCCCTTCAGGAATCAGAGAATGGCGTATGGGACGAGGATATGCAGTTTTATCATCTTCTCAAGGCAATGCTTTACAGTCATGAGGAAAAGCTGGAGCTTGCGGATAAGGAGTTTTCTGATGTATATAACTATATGCAGACTGCATCTGGATCAAGATTCTGCGTATTTCCAATATATCTGATTGAAAGATCGGAGCTGTATAAAAAGCTTGGCATGAAGGATGAGAGTGATAAGCTGCTCAGGGATGGAATAGAATATCTGAGAAAAGAAGGTCAGATCCGTAAGGAGGAGAGGATCAGGTATTATGCAGAAAACGGAGAAAGACAGACTGAGCCGATAATAGTGGGGTATGAAGTCGATTTGCCGGAAGCGCATATTTATCAGGTCGCAAAACATACCGGTACTCAGATAAAGCTGAAAAAGAAGAAGGACGATATAAAATTCCTGACGGTTCTGCAGGAGGCCATAAGCAGAGAAAATCTGACGGTGAATACGCTTTTCCAGAATACATCTGCGGTGCTGAAAAATAGTTATAATTTAAATGATATAATTATCCTCCGCAGGAAGGACGGTAAACTTTCGGTATTGCACGAAGGAGATGTCCGTCTTGATGACATGAAAAAGATAGACGGGATATTCAACTTTTTCAAGGAATACAGGCAGGCGATTCTTACAAACAGGACAGATAAGAATTTTGTACAGTTCACTCCTGTAATGCAGTTGTTTGATGTAGAACGCATCATGACAATGATAGGGATACCGATAGTAGAGCAATCAGGTACTGAAACGATATTTCTTGCATATCTGAGGATAAAGAAGAGAACAGTCGGAGCAAGGACATATATGAGTGATGACGATCTTATGATACTGAAATTTGCTTTCAGCCAGTTCTGCGAAATGATGAGGAGGATCGACAGCCGCCTGATGATCGAAAAGATGAATCATAGACTGGAGCAGTCCGCAATAACCGATCATCTTACGGGTATAATAAACAGAAGCGGATTCAGCAAGCAGATAGAGATCATATGTTCACAGGATAAAGACAGTGAAAATGTTATACTCTATCTTGATCTTGACAACTTTAAGTATTATAATGATACATTCGGACATGAGATAGGAGATCTTGTACTTGTATGCTTTGCAGAGATGTTCAAAAAGATGACAAAAGGGAAGGGTCTTGCAGTCAGATATGGCGGAGACGAATTCATAATACTGCTGTATGACCAGTCAGAGCGCGGCGGCGCAGCGCTTGCAGAGCAGATATATCATGAGATCAGGGATGGATTCAGGGATGAGATAAGTGTTAAGCTGCATAAGAAAATAGACATTCCTGAAGAAAAGAAGATATCATGTTCCATCGGAATAGCATCATTCCACGGCGGATCAAAGGATGCTTTTGAATTGGCGCTGAATCATGCTGATCAGATGCTATATTATGTAAAGCGGAATGGAAAGTCCAAGTATAAGCTGTTCAGTGAATATAAAGGTGAATGACAAAACGGCTGATGAGTAATTTTGCTCATCAGCCTGAATTTGTTTATAGCAGAAAAATGCGGATACTCTTCCGGAGTATCCGCAAAATCACATATCAGAGATTCTTTCCGCAGCACTTCTTATATTTTTTGCCGCTTCCGCATGGGCAGGGATCATTCCTGCCTATTTTTTTAACGCCTCTTACAGTTTTATTTATTCCCTCAGATGTTGAATCCATATTGGTAGAGGTAGGTTTAGCGACCTGTTCTCTTTCCATCAGTTTTCCGGCTGCCTTGCGTATATCCTCATCGGTATAGCTTTCGTCGTCATCAGCAGCGGACACATCCTCCTCCGGTTTGTCCTCTATTTCCTCATAGGTTCTTTCAATGACCGGAACCTCATATTCTTCTTCTTGTGTTTCAAGAACAGCGGCGCCGGCAAGATCAGCCTGAACCTCCTGTTCAGCCTCCTGTGCCCTGAGCGCGGCAATAGCAGCGGCACGAGCTCTGCCTGCAGCAGTACGCTTTGTTACCATTTCTCTCATGCGCTTCTGTTCTTCAAGTCTTTCGGCAACTCTTCTTGGTATTACAAGAAGCATTTTAACTGTGTCAGTTCTGATAGATTTTATCATATCATCAAACATATCGAAGCCTTCGATCCTGTATTCAACAACAGGGTCATGCTGACCGTAGGAACGCAGACGGATGCCTCTTTTGAGTTCTTCCATAGCATCAATATGATCCATCCAGTAGTTATCAACATTTTTCAGCAGATAAACTCTTTCAAGCTCACGCATAGTTTCTTCGGGGATAAGGCTTTCATTATGCTCATAAAGATCCGTAGCCTTTTTGGTAAGATCATTAATGAGGAATTCCTTTTCAAGTCTTTCAAGTTCTTCTGTGGAATATACAAGAGTTTCCTCATCATCCGCATCAATAAGCCAGCCCATAAGAGCATCTCTCAGACCCTCAAGGTTCCAGTTATCCTTATCGTCATCAAACGGCAGATATTCAGAAACGATACCGTTCATAGTATCACCGATCATGCCGATAATGGTATCACGGATATTTTCGCCGTCAAGAACCTGGTTACGCTGTGAGTAAATGATCTCTCTCTGACGGTTCATTACATCGTCATATTCAAGGACGCTCTTTCTGATGCTGAAGTTTCTGCCTTCGACTCTGGACTGAGCGCTTTCAATAACAGAGGTAAGCAGTTTACTTTCAAGAGCCTCGTCATCATCACCAGGCATTTTATCCATAATATTCTTTATTCTGTCGCCTGCAAACAGACGGAGGATATCATCCTCAGCAGAGAGGTAGAAACGGCTTGCGCCGGGATCGCCCTGTCGTCGTGCGCGGCCTCTGAGCTGGTTGTCAATACGCCTTGACTCATGCCTTGTAGTACCCATAATAAACAGACCGCCGGCATCTCTGACCTTTTCTGCTTCGACCTCAATAACAGCCTTATGCTTATCGAGAAGTTCCCTGTATTTTTCACGGGCATCTATAATTTCCTGATCGTCAGTTTCCGCATAGCCGGTAGCTTCATTGATAAGCTCCTCACTATAGTTAAGGCGGCGCATTTCATCCTTTGCAAGGAATTCCTCATTACCGCCGAGTTTAATATCCGTACCGCGGCCTGCCATATTAGTAGCGATAGTAACGGCGCCGAGCTTACCTGCCTGAGCAACTATCTCAGCTTCCTTTTCGTGGAACTTAGCATTGAGGACATTATGCTTTATGCCCTTCTTTTTAAGCAGCTTGCTCAGTTCCTCAGACTTATCAATTGATATAGTACCGACAAGTACAGGCTGACCCTTTTCGTGAGCAGCTTCAATATCCTTGATAAGTGACTCATACTTTCCAGCCTCTGTACGGAATATAAGATCAGGCAGATCCTTTCTCTGTATAGGCTTGTTAGTTGGTATTTCGATAACATCAAGGCGGTATATTTCTGAGAATTCAGTTTCCTCAGTCATAGCCGTACCGGTCATACCGGAAAGTTTTTTATAGAGTCTGAAGAAGTTCTGGAAGGTAATAGTAGCAAGAGTTTTGCTTTCTCTTTCGACCTTAACGCCTTCCTTAGCTTCAATAGCCTGATGCAGACCCTCATTGTATCGTCTGCCGTACATAAGACGGCCCGTAAATTCGTCAACGATAATGACTTCGCCTTTTTCATTAACGACATATTCGATATCACGCTTCATAACGCCGTTAGCCTTGATAGCCTGATTTACATGGTGTTGGATAGTGATATTTTCCGGGTCGGTAAGGTTTTCGATATTAAAGAACTTTTCAGCCTTTTTAACGCCCACAGGAGTAAGAGTAGCGGTTTTTGCTTTTTCGTCAACGATATAATCTATACCCTCGTCAATATACTCCTGGTCGTTATCCTCTTTAGCATCAGTTTCGGTGATCCTCTTGCATTTCATAGTTTTTGCAAGCTCATCAGCTCTCACATAGAGATCAGTGGATTTATCGCCCTGACCAGAGATTATAAGAGGAGTTCTTGCTTCATCAATAAGGATAGAGTCCACCTCATCGACGATAGCGAAAACATGACCTCTCTGTACCCTGTTTTCCTTATAGACGACCATATTATCTCTCAGGTAGTCAAAGCCGAGTTCATTATTTGTAGCATAGGTAATATCAGAATTATATGCTTTTTTTCTATCCTCATTGGAGGTATCGTGCTGGAGTATTCCTACAGTAAGACCGAGGAAGCGATAGAGCTTACCCATCCACTCAGCATCACGCTTTGCAAGGTACTCGTTTACAGTTACAACATGGACGCCCTGACCTGTAAGTGCATTAAGGTAAGCCGGCAGAGTAGCAACAAGAGTTTTACCCTCACCAGTTTTCATTTCGCTGATACGGCCGCGGTGCAGAATAATGCCGCCTATAACCTGAACGCGAAAGTGCTTCATTCCAAGAACACGCCAGGAAGCCTCACGGCATATAGCGAATGCGTCCGGGAGGATAGCATTAAGCATTTCATCCTTTTTCTTTTCGGTGAGGTCAGGTTCATCCCTGAACATCTGTTGAAATTTTCTTGTTTCCTCTCTGAGCTGGTCGTCGGTATAATCCTTATACTTGCTTTCAAGTTCAAAGACCTTATCGACCATTGGTTTGATTCTTTTAAGTTCTCTACGGCTGTTACTGCCGTTAAACCATTCTTTTATTCCCATTGGTTTTCACCTCAATATAATATTTTCCAAAATGGTATTTAGTTAATTATAACACATATCATTGTTATTTTACAATAGGGTAAAGAGCTTTTCAGTTGTTTACGATATAGTTTTCAGAGGAAATGATTTCTATTACAGGTTTTGTATTATCAAGATCACTTTTTTCTATAGTCACAAGGAGAAGTATGTAAGATGTATTTGCTTGTGACGAAGGCAGTTCCTTGCAGATAGTTATTACAGAACCATTATTATCCTTATAGACATCGCCGACTTCTATGTTTGTACCCTTTTCAAACTTTTGCAGTGTTGCAATTAAGCATTCGGTTTCAAAGAATGTTTCATCAAATTCCTTTGCAGCGGAGCTGAAAGGTTCACCGCTTTCGACATCATCCAATGAATACGATACTTTATTTTTTTCATAAAAGTCAGTAAAGTCATTATAGCTGTTGATATAGAAAGCCTTGCCTTCATCCTTAGCGGCGTCTGCGCTTATTTTGCTGTCAGCGACATCAACAGGTATCTGTCCGTTATTCAGGTAAGTTCTTGAGGCGAACATACTTGCTTCCTCAGGACTCTGGGATGACTCCTCATCTTCAGGCTCTACATAGATGATCTCAGATTCAACAGAGCTTTCAGAAGTCGGCTCAGAGCTTACTGTTGAATTAACTGTGGAGCTTTCCTGTACAGGAGCATCGGCAGAGGATTCATTACTGCTTTCAGCAGAAACAACGCTTTCAGCAGCTGATGTTTCAGATACTGTAGAAACACTGCCGACACTGCTTTGCTGAGCAGTGCTTTCAGGACTTTTTTCCGTGACGATATCAGTCTTATTGCTGCTGCATCCGCACAAAGCGGTTGTCAGCAGTGCGCTGATCGCCAGAGCAGTCAGTTTTTTAGTCATAAATATTACCTCCTCAGATAATCAGCCAAGCGGGATAAAAACATTTTCTTTAAGACTTCTGAGCAGCCTGCAATCGGCGAATTTCTTACTTCCGCACCGTAAGCAGGCTTTATCAGTGATAAAGCTGTCGGAAAAAGAAATACGGCTGTTTTCGAGTCTTAACCTGGCTTTTCTTAATTCTCTTTCGATATTCTTTGAAGTCAAATCAAGAATACTTTCAGCTGCATATTTCAGATCACCGTTTTCAAGTCCTTTGATAAGGACAGCCGGAATAACGATCTTTGAGGCATATTTGCCGATATCAGCAGCATTAACACGGATAGTGCCGCAGTTTTCACATCGTTTTACCATCATTACTTCATTATCAGCACCAAAATTCCTGCGAAGGAAGTCGATATCGAAATTAATACCTTTTTCGATAAATACTCCGCCCTGCGCAGCAAGCGCAATAAGAGCCGATAAAAGCTGAGATGTCCAGAAATTTCTTTCAGGGTCATCAGTATAGAAGCTTTCCGTATCGAGATCATACAATCTGCCGTTACTGGTGAATTCATTTTTCAGCATAGAGCTGTTATGATTCGTTTTCCACTGCTCCGTACATTCATGGACAGCCGAAGCATACTCATTCCGACCTGTTTTTACAAGTACATATTCAAGAGCTTCAAGAACGAGTGTATATTGATCCATGTATTCTATCCTCCTGTAAAAAAATTAACAGTGTATTTTCTACAAACAAAAGCAGAAACACCTGATTAACATTATATACGAATTTAACAGAATATACAATGGATTTTATTAATTTTTTAAAAATCATCCCCAAGTTCATTGACAAAACAGCCGGAATAACATATACTTAATAGGGTATGTATTATTTGGGTTATTAAAAGCTCTGCATTTCCCTCGTCCCGGCTGATTATCCGGGATATTATCTTCAGGGGACCTCTGAAACCTCTTTCACTGATATTTTGCTGTCAATTTTTCCGTATGGTTTACGGTATTGCTGCGGCTTTCAGCCTTGCCAGAGAAAAATTGAAGAATCCAGACTGTCTTGTGTTCCGGTTTTTGAGAACCCTTTTATAAAGGAGTTAATCAATTGAAAGTATGTAATGTATGTTCTGCTGTCAATCACGAAGGCTCCAGAGTCTGTGTCAAGTGCGGCGCGGAACTTCCTGATAAGATCCGACCTTTCGGGAAAGGAGAGGACTCTGCGCAGGATAAAACTAATGGTTCGGCAGGCGGTGAAAGGACTCTTTTTTCGGAATTCGGTGATGATAGCTTTGGCTCGTCTGCATATGACCCTAAAATTGAACAATCTGATGCAGCTGTTGACAGGTCAAAAAACGAAAAAAGCGATAAGCTCCATACTGTAATGAGGAATGTAGGTATAATATTTGTTGTACTGTGTGTAGTCAGTATTGCCGTAATGATCGTTACAGGCTATTATGACCCCGACAATGGATTCAGCCTGTTTGAAACTCATATGGATTATGGCGATACGGCTAATGTTTTTTGCTCAAATATAGTGAATAAAAGCTCAGTGGTAATAGATGGCGATGATACCTACTATCTTAGCTGTAATGATGAAGGTGAATACAGTATCAACTGTTCCGATAAAAAAGGTGATGTCAGGACAGTTTCAGTAAATTCAAATTATTTGACTTGTCTTAATGTATATAAGGACAGGCTATATTATGTAACAGCAGTAAACAGTCGTAATTGCGTATGCTCTGTCAGGAAGAACGGCGGCGACGAAAAAAACGAGATAAAGGATCAGAACCCGGATTATCTTTACATATTCGGGGAGTATGCGTATTATACGATAAGTGATTATATGCAGAGGGGAACAGGCGCATTGTTCAGCAAGGATCTGGAAACAGGAGTTATAAAGCCTCTGCTGATAATGGATAATACAGAAATTGACAGTGTTCTTGTCTGTGAAGAAAAGCTGTATGTATATTATTATGATCTTGAAAATTATATCGGGCATATAAAATGCTCATCCGTAGAGAAAGCAGATGATTTTATTGATATATCTCCTTTAGGCGAAAATAAAGAGGGGATACAGAGTATGACCTTTGCGGATGGTCTTATCTATTTTACGAATCTGTCTCCTGGGACATCCATATATCAGCTTTACTCAATGAAACCTGACGGAAGCGATGTCAAAAAAATAGCAGTAAATGCCGGAGGGATTTATCTGACGGCATACGGAGATTATATATTTTATGTTATACCCGTAAAGGCTGAAAAGGAAGGCAGCTATATGACCGAGTTAAGACGGATAAAAAAGGACGGAGGCGACAGTGTTACTCTGAAGGAAGAAAAGATGATATTCCCTGGTATCGCGGATGGAATTATCCATTATACATCCGGGGACGGTACCTATTGTTCCATGAAGCTGAAATAAGTTGTACTACAAATAATCTCCGGAAAACATTATCACGAGGATTTTGCCGTAATAAATTTTCTGAGGCAGAATACCTCGTTTCCCGGTTTTCAGAGAATCACTACAATATTTAATAAAGGAAGGCTGGAAAAATGATAGTAACAGATCTGAGAAGTATTTTTTCAAAAAGGAATATAGAGCTTTTTGATGTAACATCCTCATTTATTTATTATGCGGAAGAGAAGAATGAAAATGGTCATCATGAGCTGTTTATTCTTGAATATAACCGTTCAACACGCAAGGAAAGACTTATTACAAACTATACCCTTGAGGACCCGACTTTTGTTGAGCATATGTTTGCATTTGAGAATACGATCGTTATTGTGCTTGAAAACGGTTCAAACAGTATGTGGCTGATAGAGGCTGACAAGCTGACGGGAAATGAGCTTAACAGAAGAAAAGTAGTTTGTACAGGAACATTCCGTAACTGTATGGCTCTTGACAGCAGCCATCTGCTTATATATATGGGTCCGGATGAGGCTAATGCTGCAATGTTCAAGCAGTATAGTGAGATAACAGGCTGTGAGTGTTTATGTTATCTGTATGATATGAAGAAAAATGTAAAGCATTTTGTAAAGAATCCTCTTATTGCGAAGCTGGGTATAAGCAATATGAGAAAAACAAATGCGCAGGGAAGAGATTACCTTATTCTTCTTGATCCGTTTGGCGATGAGGATATCAAGAAAAGCTACTACGATGAGCAAAGATGGATAAGCGCTGATATCAGGGATAATGTATGGCTTTGTGAGCTTTCCCGGCTTGAGGCGGAACTTGAAAGCGGAGTTGAAAACATCAGTAAAAAGTGTATTGCAAGCGCTGATATAAAGGGTCTCGCAAGGTATATGGGAATTGACGGCGATAAGGTCTTTTTCCGCGCAAAGGAATTCCGTACAGGAAATGAAAAACTCTGCAGCTACGATATAGCTCTCGGAAAAATATCGGTTGAAACAGGACTCGAAATTGCTGAACATAATGATCCTCTTTATGTAGTTGAGGAAAAGCCGTTTACAATGTTTGCTTTAAGGAAAAACGGAGAGGGTATATATGTCAAGGGAGTAGTCAACAGTAATGCTGATCTTTCATTCGCTCCTGAGCTTGGCAGCTTTATGACCTGTATGGACGG
>CACZSM010000215.1 GCA_902783815.1 uncultured Ruminococcus sp. | reverse complement strand
ATCGCTACCGTTCCGATAGGCTATGCAGACGGCTACAGCCGCAGTTTAAGCAATCGTGCATATATGTCAGTAGGAGGAAAAAGAGCAGCTGTAATAGGCAGGGTGTGCATGGATCAGGTAATGCTTGATGTCAGCGAAATAGAGGATGTAAAGGTCGGCGATGAGGTAATAGTTATCGGGGACGGCTCGGACGGTGCAATGTCATTTGATGACATAGCAGAAATGACAGGTACGATAAATTATGAAGTAGTATGTCTTGTTGGAAAAAGGGTACCGAGGGTATATATACGCAATGGAAAGAATGTCGGCATAATGGACAGCATTTCAGGAAAACAGATGAATGGGTGAAAAAGATGAAATTACTTGTTCTTGACGGAAACAGTATATTGAACCGGGCATATTATGGGATTAAGCCGCTGACAAATAAGGATGGACATTATACAAATGCAATATACGGCTTTCTTACGACCTTCCATAAGCTGCTTGATGAAAGTTTAGCGGACGCAGTTGCGGTAGCGTTTGATATGAGAGCGCCGACATTCAGGCATAAGGCATACGGAGGGTATAAAGCAAACCGCAAGGGTATGCCGGAGGAGCTTGCAGAACAGCTGGAGCCGCTGAAGGAGATACTGAGATCACTTGGATTTGAGATAGTGACCTGTGAAGGCTATGAGGCGGATGATATACTGGGAACGCTTGCGAAGAAATGTACAGACAGCGGATATGAATGTATAATTGCAACTGGCGACAGGGACAGCCTGCAGCTTGTATCAGGTTCTGTTTCAGTGCGTATAGCTGCGACGAAATTCGGCAGACCGGAGGTAACTCTCTATGACGAGGACAAGATCATGGAGGTCTATGGAGTAAAGCCGAAGCAGCTTATTGATATAAAGGCAATACAGGGCGATACCTCAGACTGCATACCCGGTGTTCCGGGAATAGGTGAAAAGGGTGCTGGAGAGCTTATAAGAAAATTCGGCAGCGTTAAATATATATATGAAAATATTGACAGCCTTGATATCAAGGCTGGAATGAAAAATAAGCTGATAGCCGGAAAGGAAAGTGCTGATCTGAGTTATATGCTCGGTACGATATGCACAGAAGCTCCGATAGATACTGATATTGAAAAATATCTGAGGAAGCCGGCGGATAAGGCACAGGCGGCAAAACTTATGTCAAAATATGAGCTGTTTACGCTTATGCCTAAATGGGGACTTAGCGGAGATGATATTTTTGCTGCCGCCGCCGAGGAAAATACAGCTGACGAAAGAGAGATCACTGTAAAAGAAGTTGACTCTGCGGAGGAATTGCTTAAAAAGCTGAGTGGCTGTCAGGTAGATGTTATCGCAGAATCTGACAGTCAGGGCATAAATGAGTTGGTTATATGTTGTGGGAGCGAGGTTTGCAGAATAAACGCTCTTGCCGGAGGTTTCCTGGAATTTATCAGTAAGTTTTCGGAGGATGAAAGCATTAAAAAGCGTACTCATGATGTGAAGCAGCTTTATGCCTATGCGGACAGAGAGGGCTTTGAACTGAGGGGAGTAGTTTTTGATACTATGCTTGCGGCATATCTGCTTAGTCCTGATTCCTCATCCTACGATATATCAAGACTTGTCAGTGAATATAATATTACTCCGCTGAGATCAGATAAACCGTCTGTAATGCAGAGCTTTGTGCCTCTTGCAGACAGGCTCTCGGATGAAATAGCTAAAAAGGATCAGACAAAGCTGCTCAGCGATATAGAAATACCGCTTGCAGGAGTACTTGCATCAATGGAAAATGTCGGGTTCGCAGTTGACAGACAGGGCATATATGAATATGGTCAGAGTATGAGCAGTGATATTGAAAGGCTCAGAAAAAGCATCTGCGATCAGGTGGGCTATGAATTCAATATAAATTCTCCGAAGCAGCTTGGAACGGCATTATTTGAAAAGCTGGCTTTGCCGAAGGGTAAGAAAACAAAAAGCGGATATTCCACAAGTGCAGAGGTTCTTGAGGAACTGAGGAATGTACACCCGGTCATCGGTGAGATACTTGAATATCGTGCGCTTACAAAGCTGAAATCCACCTATTGCGACGGTCTGCTGAAGGTTATCGGAGCTGATGGGAGAATACACAGCAGCTTTAATCAGACAGAAACAAGAACCGGCAGAATAAGCTCTACAGAGCCTAATTTGCAGAATATACCCGTAAGAACACAGCGAGGAAGGGAATTCCGGAAGTTTTTCCGTGCGGCGGACGGGTGCCTTCTTGCAGATGCGGATTACTCACAGATAGAACTGAGAGTGCTTGCCCATATTGCAGCGGATAAGAATATGATAGAAGCGTTCAGGGACGGTTCCGATATACACACCTCTACAGCAGCAAAGGTATTCGGACTTCCGGAGGATATGGTAACTCCTGCGCTGAGAAGCAGAGCAAAGGCTGTAAATTTCGGAATTGTATATGGTATCGGAGCATTTTCGCTTGCTAAAGATATAGGAGTATCGAGAAAGGAAGCCGATAAGTATATCAAGGACTATCTTAAGCTGTACAGCGGTATTGACAGCTATATGCAAAGGGTAACGGAACAGGCAAAGGATCAGGGATATGTAACGACTATGTTCGGCAGAAGGAGATATCTGCCGGAGCTTTCATCCTCAAATCACAATCTCAGGTCATTCGGAGAAAGAGTTGCGAGGAATATGCCGATACAGGGAACAGCGGCTGATATTATCAAGATAGCAATGATAAAGGTATATAACAGGCTGAAAAAGGAAAATATGAGATCAAGACTGATATTACAGGTGCATGATGAACTTATCGTTGAGGCACCTGAGGAAGAGGCTGAAAGAGCAGCTGCCATACTGAGCGAGGAAATGCAGGGAGCAGTTGAACTTTCCGTAAGGCTTACAGCTGATGCAGGGATAGGAAAGACATGGTATGAGGCAAAAACATAATTACAGAGGAGGTTTATACTGATGCTGCATATATTATTTCTTTGCACAGGAAATACTTGCCGCAGTCCGATGGCAAAAGCTATATTTCAGAAAAAAACAGAAGAATACGGTATAGAAAGCATTTTTAGCAGCGCAGCGCTGGGACTTTGCAGCGAAAGCGGAGTATCTCCGAATGCTGTCAAGGTATGCAATGAGATAAATGTTGATATAAGCAGGCATAAGCCGAGAATACTTCGTGAGCATGATATAGATGTTACGGATATATATGTTGTGATGACGGAGGCTCATGCACAGACTCTGATGTCAATAGGAGTGCCGCGCAGTAAGATATATATACTTGGCGGAGGTATTCCGGATCCGTATGGCTCTGATCTTGTGACATACCGCAGATGCAGGAACCTTATTGAAACATCGCTGGATGAGTTCTGTAATATGCTTATTACGAAATATCCGAAGGAAACAAAAAAGGATAAGGAGTACAATGGAGCTGAAAATTACATCTATGACTGAAAAGCATATACCTGCTCTTGCAGAGCTTGAAAGGCTGTGCTTTTCGACACCCTGGACAGAACAGGGACTCAGGGAAGAACTTGATAATCGTACTGCACATTTTATTGTTGCAGAGACAGGCGATCAGGTTGCAGGATATATGGGAGTATTTGTAGTATGTGAAAGCTGCTATGTTTCTGATATTGCGGTATATCCGCAGTTCAGACGCCAGGGAGTAGCAAGTGCGCTGATAAAAAAAGCCTCCGCTGATGCAGCGGTTCTGGGTGCCCAGTCAATATCACTGGAGGTACGGCCTTCAAATGAAGCCGCAGTTAAATTGTACCGGTCACTTGGATTTGAGGATATCGGTCTGAGAAAACGCTTTTACAGAGATCCGGAAGAGGATGCTCTTATTATGACAAAGGTATTATGAGGAAGGAAAAATGAAAATATTATCTATTGAAAGCTCCTGCGATGAAACAGCAGCCGCTGTTATTGAGGACGGAAGGAAAATACTTTCATCAGTGGTCGCAACACAGGTCGAGGAGCATAAGCTGTATGGAGGAGTCGTGCCGGAGATAGCATCAAGAAGGCATTGTGAATCAATAAATGGAGTGGTAAGGGAGGCTCTGGAGCAAGCCGGACTTGATCTGAGCGGAGTGGATGCTGTTGCTGTAACATATGCTCCGGGACTGATAGGCGCACTGCTTGTAGGAGTAAATTT